>JBJFHH010000078.1:0-4120 GCA_051893475.1 Bacillus sp. (in: firmicutes)
GGCAAATATGTGAAACAAAAAAGCTTTGATGAAACACAGTCTTTTTATCGAGTAACCTTTGAGGATGAGTTGTTAGGCAAGGATCAGGAGATTGTGCTCCCATCTGCAAGTCTAGCCTTACAGCAAGCTTCCGTCCAATTGCTTGCATCCATTAATTCGATGATGGTCGGAGCGATGGACCGTTTAGTCGAGATGTGCACGGAATATGCAAAAATGCGTGAACAGTTCGGTCAGCCGATTGGTCGTTTTCAAGCGATAAAGCATCGTTTGGCCGATTGTAAAGTGATGTTGGAATCAGCGCGTGCTTTAAGTCATTACGCGGCATGGACCGTTGAAAATAATAGTGAAGACCGTTTAGAGACGGTTTTAAGTGCGAAGGCAATGATTGTGGATAGCTTTATTAAAATTTCGGGTGAAAGTGTCCAAATACACGGCGGAATCGGCTTTACGGAGGAATTGGATTGTCATCTGTATGTAAAGCGCGCACGCGTTTATGAAAATTACTTAGGGTCACAATACGCGATTCGAGAAAAAGCAGCTGCCGCAATGGGCTGGTAATCGTTTGAATGGAGGGAGTGAGAATATGGTAAAACAGAGAGATCCAAGATTCTATAATAGTGATTTGCCTGAAAAAATTGATTTACCTGAAGTGCCGATCGGAAACATGATTCAAGGCGCAGCGACGAAATATGGCGACCGGACAGCATTGATTTTTCACGAAGCAAGCATTTCCTTCAAACAGCTTTATGAAGAGTCATTAAAGTTGGCCAATGCTTTAAATAAGCTAGGTTATGGCAAAGGCGATGTCATTACGGTGTATTTACCGAATAGTATCCAATATGTCATTGCCTATTATGGAATTGCTTTGTCAGGCGCCACATATTCGGCTGCGAATCCGTTTGCGCATGTGCCTGATGTCGTTTACCAGCTGAAACACACCGAAACGAAAGCGGTGATTGCCCATACGATTTGCGCGCAAAATCTAGTCGATGTGGCGGAAAAAATCGGTCTGCGAGATGTGATTGTAACGGGTCCGGAAGAAATCGACGGCATCAATGGATATACAGATGCTGCGAAATTTCATCCATACTGGCATAGCTTCAATGCGTTGAAAAGTCAGGAAGAAGCGAAGCCGTTACATATAGAGATCGCACCGAAAGAGCAGATTGCCAGTATTGCCTTTACCGGCGGTACGACAGGCTATGCAAAAGGTGTTTTAAATACACACTATAATTTTGTGAGCAATTGCTTAGTATCCAGTGCTTCCCAAGGCATGCTGCCGTCGCTTGATTCGGAAGGCGGACTGACGGTGAAGGCCTATACCGATGATTCGAAATTTGAAGAAGAATATGCGATTGTTCCGGGGAAATCAATTACGATGAGTCCGGCCCCGTTATACCATATTTCCGGATTAATGGGATCGGTAGGCGTAGGGACTGTACAAGGAAATACACTTATTTTAATCGATCAATTCCATCCGAAGACCTTCATTGAAAACATCGAAAAATATAAGGTGACACAAATTTCAGGTGCTCCTTCTCTCTATAATGTGCTTCTGACGATTCCGCAATTATATGAAACAGATGTCTCAAGTGTTCGAAATATTGGTTCAGGTGCCGCTCCGATGAGTGCGGAAATACAGCGCCGATTATTGGAGGTATTCACTCATTCTATTATTAGCGACGGCTATGGATTGACGGAAGCAACAGGTGCTTGCATTCAAACGGTTGCCTTTAAATCCGGGGTGCGCAAGCTCGGTTCGATTGGTCTGCCTGTTTACAATACCGAGGTGAAAATTGCGCCGGTCGATGAAAGTTCGGATGAAGAAATGCCGACAGGGGAAAAAGGAGAGCTATTAATCAAAGGACCGCAGATCGCAAAAGGCTACTATAAAGCGGAAGAAGATACGCTTTCAACCTTCGTTGACGGTTGGTTGCGAACCGGAGATGTTGCCGTGCGCGATGAGGATGGCATTTTAACCATTGTCGACCGCAAAAAAGATATGCTCATTTATAACGGCTACAATATTTATCCGCGCCAAATTGAAGAAATCATCTATGAACACGAAGCGGTGCAAAGCTGTGTCATTATCGGGATTCCGGACGATGTTGTCGGAGATCGCATGAAAGCATTTGTCGTATTGAAGCCAAATGCCACGGAAACCGTTGAGGACGTACTTGAATATGTAAACAGCCGGGTTGTGCATTACTCAAAAGTTCGAGAAATCGAAGAGCTGGAGCAATTGCCGATGACCGCATCCGGTAAAATATCTCGTATTGCGTTACAAAAGATGATTACTAAAGAAGGAGATCGCGTATGAATGTGACAAGAGAACAGATTGGAATAACATCCGAACGATACGAAGTGATAGTCGAGCAAGGCCATATACGCCGTTTTAATCAAGCAATCGGCGATACGAATCCGATTTATTCAGACAATTCTGTTGCCGAAAAGAGCGCATACGGAACAGTCATTGCACCTTTAACGTTTCCGATTGCACTGCGTGATGATGCTGTGCAGCTGCCGATTAAGCTCGATGTAAGAAGGATGCTGCACGGCGAGCAGTCTTTCATCTATCATCAGCCAATGCGTCCGGGCGAGGTGTACAGTGCGCAAATGAAGGTTGCCGATGTGTATGAGAAAGAGGGCAAATCAGGTACGATGCAATTTATCATCATCGATACGGAATTTCGCAATGCACAAGAAGAACTGGCCGTAGTCAGCCGGATGAATATCGTGTATCGCTCATTATAAGGAGGGAACGGATTTGAATACAACAGAGCAAATTGTACAATCATTAAACGTCAAGGCATTGCAAGCAGGAGACGAACTACAAAGCTATACAAAAGCACCGATTACAAAAGTGCAGCTCGTTCAATATGCAGGAGCATCCGGCGACTTCAATCCGCTTCACACAGATGATGCCTTTGCACAAAGTATCGGAATGCCTGGTGTCATCGCGCACGGCATGCTAATTATGGCATTTCTCGGTGAGTACGTCATTAAGCTCGTATCAGACGAGGCGACAGTGAAAAGCTTCTCGATGCGTTTCGGGGCAATGACCTTCCCAGGCGATGTGATTACTTGCGGAGGTAGCGTAAAAGAAATAAACGGGCAAGAAATCAAGCTTCTGCTAGAAGCAAAAAAACAAGACGGCAAGGTTGTCGGAACAGGCGAAGCGGTGATTGTTTCCAATCAATGAGCCAATGAAAGAATACATGTCTATCAAGTTAGCATTAATCGTACCGGCCTGACAAGGCGCTTCTGCGGGCATGATGTAAAGAATAATCCCCTATTGTATGGCAACTAAATCAATCATGCCCGAACTCTACGTAAAACCCTTCACAGTCATCTTATTTATCCACTGGAGAGCGTTTTTTCTTAAATCATTATTTACTCTTAAATGTAAGTGCTTTATTATTTTAATATAATAATAATTTTGCGACTAAAGAGATAATATCATCTATTCAAATAGGTGGTATTTTCTAAAAAGAGTGATAAGGAGTACATCATGATCAGTTTAGCTACCATGCATGAAGATAAAATAACGAGATTCCAGAGAAAGCACTATATTATTAGCATTTCAGAATTGCAGAACAAGTCATCAATTGGCCATGAGGATATTCAGAGCAATGAACATATATCCGTTGAAACGGTGCGGAAAATCTACCCTTCGATCACAACAGAGGCGATTGCCCGTCTTCTCCTAGTCACGATTCAAATGAAGCTGAAAGAAGGACAAAGACGATTTCTGCTGACATTCACAGATGAAACGAAGCGCGAGTCGCTGGATTTATTAAACGGTTTGGTGAATGTGCTGCAAATCGAACCTTCAACGGAAGAGCAACGGAAAAACTTCGAATCTTTACATATGTACGCAGGCGAATGGACGGAAGAAATCTGCCGAGCGGAAAAGCATTATCACAACATCGAAAATACATTAAGCGATTTACGGAAACTTTCCTAGAAAGGAGAAGAAAATGTTCATTACAGAGCATGCGATCCACCGATACAAGCAACGAATCGGAAGGAAAACAGCATCAAGAAAACGCATCGTGGCCCGCATTAATAATGATCTGAAAAAGGATGTATGGTTCCGAAAAACACCCAAAAAAGAACA
>JBJFHH010000079.1:0-4109 GCA_051893475.1 Bacillus sp. (in: firmicutes)
CAATAAAGGAATATCTATACTTTTAACAATCGCATCCGCCGTATAGATGGAAACCCAGGAAAAAAAGCAATTAATCATGCTTCTGACCAAAAATAGTTTATTTACACTGTTCAATTTGATAGAAGTGACCAGAATCACCACTTTAGCAATCGGCTCTGCTATAAAACCGATGATAAAGAAACATAATACAAACTTCACAAGCGCAAACCATGAATCATATTGAACATCAAACAAGCTGAAAAAGCCCGCCATCCCAAAGAAGAACCCGCCAAATACAGCAACACATGCTATTCCCGCAAGTAATATAACAAGGATCATGACCATTAACTTTTGAATATAACCCAAATCAGCTCAGCATCCTTTCAGGTTTTCATTGTAAAGAAAACTTGCCTTTGGCAAGCCTGATAAGGCGCAGCAAAAGGTCTAGTTGCACTTATACTATAGACATAAAATTGGCAACTACATCGAATCTTCCACCTTGCTGCCAATTTATATACTTTCCTATAGTGTAAAATATCCCCCCGGGCTCTTCAATGATGTTTCAGAACTGCTATTTATCGTAAGGAAAATTTCATAGTTTCCTAACAAAATCATGCTATAGTTATAAAATCAAATCTTTTAATCCTATAGAAATAGAAGGTATTGAATGTGAATTATTTAAGTTTCATTTTTTATTCGAGTATGATTTGTTGTATGCTGCTAGCTGATATTTACTATAATTGATATTCATAATAATCTTGCACATGAAAGGCTTGAAAACCGATGGACTTATACAATTTGAGCGCATTAACATTTTGGGATTCTACTTCCAGAAAGATATCGTTGTCAAGATCCCGTTCTTTCTTAATAATATTCTTCAATGCCGCTCTTCCTATACCCTTTCCTTGATGCTCAGGATAAACGGCAAAACCGTAAATCCATGATTCCCCCTTATTGCGGTCAACACGCATTTTCCCGACCGTCTCCCCTTCACGTTCAATGATATAAAATGACTCATTTCCGACTTTCCTAATGCTGTTGACAAACTCGGTTGCTTCTTGCTCAGTAAAGCCGAAGCAGCGTACCTCAAGCTGTATTTCATCAGCGAGATCGCGCGGCTCAGAGCATCTCACCAACACAGATTCATCCTTTTCCAGCGTAGCGCCCGACCATTTCATTTGAAGCTCCGACATATAATAATGACAATCCGTCTGCTGAAGAAATGCCCTTGCCGATTCAGACTCCGCCGGTGCATTTAATAGCAGCTGATTGCACTTTCTGCCTTTCAATTCTGTAACGGCTCTAGAAAACAGCTCGGTGAAAATGCCTTTCCTGCGATAATCAGGATCAACCATGCCGCACAGTTCATATTTATTACCAAAGTTATATAATGCCAGGAAACCGGTAAGTTTCCCCGCCTCATAGTGAAAAAAGTCATTCCTTTTATCATTCCCGCGGCTTGCGAGCATATCCCAATTAAGTTTCAGTTGAAACGATTCATTTTGCTCGCATCTCTTCTGCAAGTCTTTAATCTCTAACAGTTGTTCTTTTGTAAGCATTATAACCTCTCCTCCTTATAAACAACTTACCACAAGGATAAAATAGTTAACATATACAATTCGGAAAAATAACAAAATTATAATAGCAATTTGTTATAATAGAGATAACTACATAAGGAGGTTTATGACGATGAGTTTAAAATACAAAAATGTACTAGTCGGTATCGATGGTTCTTCTGAAGCAGAATGGGCTTTGAAAAAAGCGATTGATGTTGCTAAAAGAAATGATGCCACTTTGGTCATCTCTCATGTAATCGATACATTAAGCTTCGCAATTACAGAAACATACGATACAGCCCCGGCTTTGGAAAAAGCAAAAGATTATGCAATTTCATTACTAGAAAAATACAAAGTGCAAGCAGAAGGCGACGGCTTAAGCAATGTATTAATTGAAGTCGAATACGGATCACCAAAAACGTTTATGACGAAAAAACTGATTAGCAAGTACGACATCGACTTAGTTGTATGCGGAGCGACAGGCATGACCGCGCTGGAACGTTTCATGCTCGGAAGCGTCTCTTCTTACATTACACGCCATGCTACATGTGACGTATTGGTTGTAAGAACGCCGGAAAAACAATAATTTCAGCAAAAGAACCACAGTCATTCAGCTATGGTTCTTTTGCTATTTACTCATATTTCTTCCGGTTCCTCCACAAGCAGCCACGGAAGATCGGCTTCAAAATCCAGTTGCAATATCGGCTCCGGAAAGTTGTCAGGTCCAAACTCCATATCCCCGGAAATACCCAGCTTAAAGTTATCGACTTGCAGCGTGTTTGTATCATCCCAATCAGAGAGATTGCACAATTCACCTTCTAGCACTTTCCCGACAAAATGATAATTTCCAAGGTAATAGCGAATCATCTTATCTTCCGAGATTGGAATATCGGAAAGATGCGATGGCTTTCCCGGTTCTATGCCGAGCTGTTGAAATAATTGCAGAACGGCTGGATCCAGAGACTTACTCGCCTCAACAAAATTTTGGCAATATAGACAATCGCACATTTCCTCTGCCTTAATACCTTGATAAAATCCCTTCGTCCTCTCCGGATCAACTTCCAATAACCAATGTGCTATTTTAACCGTTCGCAAAATCACAAACCCCACTTCCAAAATATGTTTAATGAAAGATAATTCTCTTAAACCTGTTTTATTCCTTTAATTATTATAAAAAAAAACGAATGACAATTCAGTGAATTGGATTCGCTGACAAAATTCATATTATTAGTTCTTTATATTCGAATAGTTTATACTGAAAACGAGGTGAGAACTGAAAATGCGTAAGTTACAAGAGCTAAGGCAGACTAAAAGATTAAGTCAAAGTCAATTAGCTAAAGCTGCCGATGTGAATGTTAGAACGCTTCAACATTATGAGCAAGGACTTCGAGATATAAACAGTGCTAATATTAAAACATTAATTTCATTAAGTACTATATTAGAATGTAAAGTAATTGATATACTGGATGACCTGAAACTTATTGAAGTGATTAAAAATGCAAGTATTAAATAAAATGAATCATTATTAAAAAAACTCGTCTCTCAAGACGAGTTTTTTATTGGCGCACCGCTAAACAATAATGGATATTTTCAAATGCATGCAAATAGTCACGGCGTTTTTGAAAATATTTCGCCTCAATGTCTTGCGGCGACAGATGCTCATAAATGTGAAAACCGGCTTCCTCCAGCAGCTTCTCAAGCTCAGAATAGCTGAAGCAGCTTTTCATCGGCTCACCGCTTTGCGCTGCCATCGCAACCATGTTCTGCACACGCTTTGTTGTTGCCTTGGCATCAAACAGCTTCTCATCTCCATAGTCAAAAACAACTGTGCTTCCTTTGGGCGTAATTTCTGCAATCTGCTTTAATGTTTTCAAAATATCTTCCTTACTTAAATAATAGGTAACACCAAGCCAGCTAAAGAAGCTAAGTTTCTTTTCGTCAAAGGAGGTTTGCTTAAACACTTCCACAAGATTGTCTTTTGTGAAATCCATCGGCACAAAGTGAAGCTTCTCCGGAATCTCCCATTCCATTTCCCTCAACTTGCTCTTCTTAAAGCTTTGCGTAAAAGGATGGTCGACTTCATAAACGTCGATTTTCTTCAGCAGCTTCGGGTGGCGAAAAGCAAAGGTATCCAAGCCGGCACCTAAAATGACATACTGCTCAGCACCGAACATAATGGCATTTTTCAGCATCTCCTCACAATATCTCGCCCTCGCCAAAGGAGTCGGAGCAAGCTGCGTCTGCACGACCCATTCAAGGGCTTTTTGTTGATTCGCAAACTCCGAAGCATGCTCCGGGTTAAAGAAACCAATGCCGTTCGCCATATACTGCGAAATTTGGGCGTATTCCTCATCTGTCAGCCACTTTCTTGCCAAAAAATCATTAAATATTTTCGGCTCATCATGCAAAGAATGATACGCGCGACTGAAAGCCGATATTTTTGCCGTCATACTATATTGATTATTTGCGATGATCTTCACCTTCTTATCTTTCGTTATCTTTCTATATTAGCAGAAGAATGTGTAATCTTCGTTAATCTTCTTCGACACTCTCCTAAAAAGGTCTGAATCATTT
>JBJFHH010000080.1:0-4060 GCA_051893475.1 Bacillus sp. (in: firmicutes)
AAATTACCTTATGCTTATGATGCTTTAGAGCCTCATATTGACAAAGAAACAATGAATATCCACCATACAAAGCATCATAACACATATGTAACAAACCTAAACAATGCATTAGCAGGAAATGATGAGTTACTTGCTAAAAGTGTTGAGGAAGTAATCGCGAATCTGGATGCTGTTCCTGAAGCAATCCGTACAGCTGTACGCAACAACGGCGGCGGACATGCGAACCATTCATTATTCTGGCAATTGCTTTCTCCAAACGGCGGCGGCGCTCCAACTGGTGAAGTTGCTGAAGCAATCAACGCTAAATTCGGAAGCTTTGACAGCTTTAAAGAAGAATTCACAAAAGCTGCAACTACACGCTTCGGTTCTGGCTGGGCTTGGCTATCAGTCAACAATGGCGAGCTTGAAATCACAAGCACTCCAAACCAAGATTCTCCAATCATGGAAGGCAAAACGCCAATCCTTGGTTTAGACGTTTGGGAACATGCTTACTACCTGCATTACCAAAACCGTCGTCCGGACTACATCGCTAGCTTCTGGAACATCGTAAACTGGGATGAAGTAGAAAAACGCTACCAAGCAGCAAAATAATCATTGATACGAATGAGAAACAAGAGCTGAAAATCGGCTCTTGTTTTTTTGTGTTTATTTTCCAGCATAGCGGCTCTTTTATCTTCACAAGCTACTTTTATATGTGGTGAATCGTTTTTAGCGGGATAAAGGAGAGTCGTTAATGATTGTAAAAAAAATATTGGGAGATGTGCCTTTAACACGGGATTTGATCTTTCTGATTGTTATTGGCGGATTGTACAGCTTGAGTGTGGCATTGTCCAACACGTTTGTAAATATTTATTTATGGAAGCAATCAGGAAGTTTTTTTGATATCGGATTTTATAATCTGATTGTTGTGATCTTCCAGCCGATTACATTTATTTTAGCGGGGAAAATGGCAAAAAAGCTGGACCGCGTCATTGTGCTTCGTTTTGGCATCATCTTTTTGACTGTATTTTATTTAGTTGTGTTGCTTGTGAGAGAATCAGCCGTTGAGCATTTATTTTTATTGGGAGCGATATTAGGGATCGGCTACGGTTTTTATTGGCTCGCGTTTAATGTGCTGACATTTGAAATAACCGAGCCGGAAAACCGTGATTTTTTTAATGGCTTTTTAGGAATCATGTCGTCAGTAGGAGGTATGATCGGTCCTTTTTTAGCTGGATATATCATTACGCATATGACTGGCTATAAAGGCTATACCGTTATATTTTCTGTATCGATGATTTTCTTTGCGCTTGCCGTTGTTCTGAGCTTTTTCATTAAACGTCGTCCGGCACATGGACGGTTTCATTTCAGAAGAATTATTAAGGAAAGAAAATTAAATGATCATTGGCGAAGAATTACATGGGCGCATGTTTGCCAGGGCTGGAGAGAAGGGACATTTTTCTTCGTCGTTTCCGTATTTATCTTTTTATCTACAGGAAGTGAGCTGTCTTTAGGGTCATACGGATTAATTAATTCCGGAGTTGGCTTTGTCGCCTATTTTATCGCATCCCGGTTTATTAAAAAGAAAGATAGAAATCGATTCATTTTAATTGGAGGATGTGGTTTATTCGCCAGTGTTTTTTTGCTTATCTTCAATGTTTCCTTTATGAATTTAATGATTTATGGGGCGAGTATTGCTATTTTTTATCCGCTGCTGCTCATTCCGTATGTTTCTTTAACATACGATGTAATCGGAAGAGGGTGGAAAGCGGCGGAAATGAGGGTGGAATACATTGTCGTTCGCGAGCTGTATTTAAATGCCGGCCGAATTCTATCCGTTCTTGTTTTTTTATCGGCCATTTCACTTTTTGACATAAAATCAGTCATGCCATACATAATTGTTCTCCTTGGCTCCGGTCATCTTCTGATTTATTTTCTTGTGAAAGATATCCAATTGGATTTGTAAAAAATTGAAGACAGAGTATTATGCTAGAAAAAGAAATGTGGATTCTATACAATAAGAAAAGATATGGATAAAGGATGTGTGCATCAATTTGAACACTAAGCAGAAAAAAAAGAAAAAAACGCACGTGCCTTTTCGATTGAATATGCTTTTCTTTGTTGTTTTTTTATTGTTTTCAATTTTAGTACTAAGATTAGGTATCGTGCAAATTGTCTATGGCGATGATTATAGTCGTGAATTAGAACGAACAGAAGATGTAACAGTTAATAATCCGGTTCCCCGAGGTAAAATTTTGGATCGTACGCTAAAAACAGTAGTGGATAATAATCCGGTAGATGCGATCACATATACGAGATATCAAGGAACGACAACGGAAGAAATGCTGGATACAGCTCAAAAGCTTGCGGCGTTTATCCAGATGGATACGAAAAAGATTACAGAACGAGACAAAAAAGATTTTTGGATTTTAATGAATCCGGAAGAAGCGGAAGCTTTAATCACGGATGAAGATAGGAAAAAGGTAGAGAACGAAGAAATAGAAGAAAGTGATTTATATAAGCTGCAGCTGGAACGAATTACAGAAGAGCAGCTGAACAGCTTCTCGGATGAGGACCTTGATGTATTGGCTGTTTATCGCGAATTAGCCAGTGCGAAAGCTTTAATGCCATATATTGTGAAGAATGAAAATGTAACACCCGAAGAGGTTGCGATTGTTAGTGAGCACCTCGAATCATTACCAGGTGTTGATGTAACAACGGACTGGGACAGAAATTATTTGTATGATAAAACATTGCAATCCGTAATCGGTTCGGTTTCATCATCTGATGAAGGTCTTCCTATGGAACGATTAGATTATTATCTATCACGTGATTACAATCGGGATGACCGCGTCGGCAAAAGCTATTTTGAATATCAGTATGAGGATTTGCTGCAAGGGCAAAAGGCAAAGGTGAAAAATGTAACAGATAAATCCGGCAAAGTCATTGAATCTGTGCAAATTACAGAGGGGCAGCGCGGAAAAGACCTTGTCTTAACGATTGATATGGATTTGCAGCTGGCTGTCGAAGCCATTATTGAAGAGGAATTGAAGGCAAAAAAAGCATATGGTAATACAGCTTTGCTTGATCGTGCCTTTGTCGTTTTGATGGATCCGAATACGGGCGAAATTTTATCGATGGCCGGAAAGCAGTATGACAGAGATGATGACGGCAACGTTGTCTTTAAGGATTTTGCGTTGGGTAATTTCACAACTTCATACAATATGGGGTCCACTGTAAAAGGTGCCACTGTATTGACAGGTCTGCAAACAGGGGCGATTACTCCGAACACAGGCTTTATGGATACGACGATGTATATTAAAGGTACACCTCCTAAGGGGTCTTATAAAAATTTGGGATATGTGAATATCGAAAAAGCTTTGAAGCTTTCATCTAACGTATATATGTTCAAGACTGCGCTCGAAATAGGTGGTGGCGTTTACCGTCCGCATGAATCAATAAGCATTGATCCTGCTGCTTATGACACGATGCGTTATTACTTTAGCCAAATGGGTCTTGGCGTAAGAACAGGTATTGACCTGCCGAACGAAATGACAGGCTTTAAAGGAACAGAAAAAAATGCCGGTAAACTGATGGACTTATCGATCGGACAGTATGATACGTATACGCCGCTTCAGCTTGCGCAGTATGTATCAACAATCGCAAATGGCGGCAAACGCTTGAAGCCGCATTTATTAAAAGAAGTGCGAGAGCCGTCTGATGATCCGGGAGAAGTTGGAGGCGTTGTTAAAGAAGTATCGCCGACGGTGCTGAATACATTGGATATGGAACAAAGCTGGATTAAGCTTGTTCAAAGCGGTTTCCGTAAAGTCATGCAGGAACAAGGCGGGACAGCTTACAGTAAGTTTGCAAGCGCAAGCTATAAGCCAGCCGGTAAAACAGGGACAGCACAAGCTTTTTATGACGGTCCGCAAAAAGATAAGTTCGATGAAGTGCTAGAAACGTGGAATATAACGCTTGTCGCTTATGCTCCATATGATAATCCGGAGGTGGCTATGTCTGTTGTTGTGCCTTGGGCCTATCAAACAAATAGCGGTCACTCGATGAACTTGGACATCGG
>JBJFHH010000081.1:0-4017 GCA_051893475.1 Bacillus sp. (in: firmicutes)
GAAGTAATAGGAGATGGGCTTATGCGAATTTTAGTAATCGAGGATAATGAAAGTGTCGCTTCAATGATCGAAATGTTTTTTGCGAAGGAAGGCATTGAAGGTGTATTTATAAATGACGGGCTGCAAGGCTATAACAAATTTAAAGAAGGCGAATGGGATGCTTTAATTGTCGACTGGATGCTTCCGAATATGGACGGCGTCACGATTTGCCGGAAAATTCGCGAGGAGAAAAGCACGGTCCCGATCATTATGCTGACAGCGAAGGACAGCGAATCGGATCAAGTGCTTGGTCTTGAAATGGGTGCTGACGATTATGTAACGAAGCCGTTCAGTCCGCTTGCGTTAATGGCGCGGATTAAGGCTGTAACCCGCCGCTACAATACTGTGCAGGCAACACCGGTAGAGAAGGGTGTTCTACAGACGAAGCATATAAAAATCAATAAAAATACCCGTGAGGTTGTCGTGAACGGTGAACCATTGACGAATTTGACACCGAAGGAATTTGATTTGCTTTATTATTTCGTTCAAAATCCGAAACAGGTATTTTCACGCGAGCAGCTGCTTGAGCGAGTTTGGAGCTATCAGTTTTACGGTGATGAAAGAACGGTTGATGTTCATATAAAGAGACTGCGCAAAAAAATCGGTTCGAAATCTCAGCCGTTTTTCCACACTGTTTGGGGAGTCGGCTATAAGTTCGATGAGGCGCCGGTAGATCATGATGAAAAAGAAGAATAAGTTTAAGCCAAAGTTTAAATTCAAATATTTCTATCAGCAGTTTTTGAGCCATATGGGCATTTTGATTGTTGCGTTTTTAGTGCTCAGCTTATTGTTTGCTAAGTACATGGAAGAATTTATTTATAAAAACAACGCTGACGAGCTGATTGCTTACGGTGAGCAGATGATTGAAGATTTGAATCGCACCGGTGATACAGGAACGTATATTTTCAGCAGCTATACAAGGGTGTTGGCAGGGCAAAATATTAAATACAGTATTTTTAATGAAAACCGGAAGATTATCTATCCGACAGGCGGACGGATTATCTTGAAGGATGAGGAATGGGAAAGTATTGAAAACGGGAATATTCACATTGTAAATAAGGATTATAAACGTTTTGAACAGGGTGTGACTTTTGTGTTGCTGCCTATTTTTCAAAATGATGAGTTTATCGGAGGAATTTTACTGTATTCGCCAATTAGCGGATTGAGCGAGATGATTACAGAGATTAATCAATACTTGTTCTATATGGTTATTATTGCGCTCGTTATTTCATTATTACTGAGCTGGATTTTATCAACATTCCATGTGAAGCGTATTAAGAAGCTGCAGCATGCGACCTCGCAAGTGGCAGAGGGGAATTATGATGTTCATGTTCATTCATCAAATGTAGATGAAATCGGCGAGTTGGCCGAGGACTTTAACAAGATGGTCGACCAGCTGAAAACGCAAATGGAAGAAATCGACTCGCTTGAAAACCGGCGCAGACAGTTTATGGCGGATGTTTCCCATGAACTGCGTACGCCTTTAACGACAATCAGTGGTGTAGTTGAGGGTATTCGCAGTGACATGATCCCGGTTGAAGAGCAGGCGAAGGGCATGAACCTTGTCAGCAAGGAAACGAAGCGCCTGATTCGTCTTGTTAACGAGAATTTGGATTATGAAAAAGTCCGATCGAACCAAGTGAAGCTGATGAAGGAAGATATCCAAATGGCCGAAGTGCTGGAAATTATTCAGGAGCAGCTTGATTTGCTGGCGGAAGAGAAGAACGACCGGATTATTGTCGAGACGGACGAAGAGGTATATGTAAATGCAGATTATGACCGTCTGACGCAAATTTTAATCAATATTGTCAAAAACAGCATTCAGTTTACGGAAAATGGATGCATTTACTTGCGAGCTAAGCAGGGAGACAGTGAAACAATTATTGAAATCGAGGATACAGGCATCGGCATGAATCCGGATGAAGTGAAAAATATTTGGCGCCGATTCTACAAAGCCGATATTTCACGGGCAAATAATCCATATGGCGAGTTTGGGCTCGGCTTATCGATCGTTCAGCAGCTTGTTCATATGCATGACGGTACAATTGAAGTCACGAGTGAAAAAGGCAAAGGAACGAAATTTGAAATTCGCATTCCATATGTGAAGGAAAGCGACTCAAGGTCATAAATAAAGCAAGCAGAGAAGAACGATTTGTTTTTCTCTGCTTTTTTAATTTCATGTATATCGCTTCTGTATATTATGTTAATATAATTATTGGGTTTGTTAACGAATGTGTCTGTATATTTAATAGCTCGTTTATAACTTGTTAATAGTTTGTTCATATTTTCAAGCTATGATGTTAGTAAGCTTTTAAATGAGGCAAGCGATAAGTTGGAGGGAAATGAAGAATGAAGGAAAAGTTAAAGAACAATAAGTTTATGATCGCACTTATTCTTGTTGTTGTCGTTGCGTTGGCAGCAATCGCCGGCAGTGCTTTTTCAAGCAACAGTGAAACAGTAGCAAGTGTAGATGGCAACAAAATTACAAGTGATGAGTTATATGATATTATGGCAGCGCAATACGGCAGCTCAATTGTCGATACGTTAATCACGAATAAAGTAATTGAGCTTGAAGCGGAAAAACAAGGAGTTAAAATTTCTGATGAAGCCATTGAAGAAGAGCTGAATGAATTCATTGAATCATATGGAGGCGAAGACAGCTTCAACTCTGCATTGGAATATAGTGGAATTACATTAGAAGACTTTAAATATGATATCGAAATTTACCTGATGACTGTAGAATTAATGTCTCCTGACATCGAAATTACTGAAGAAGAAATGGAAACATACTTCGAAGAGAACTCAGCTGATTTCGCACAAGCTGAAGAAGTGCGTGCAAGCCACATTTTAGTGGAAGACGAAGCAACTGCTCAAGAAGTGCTTGATAAAATCAATGCTGGTGAAGATTTTGCTGAGCTAGCTGCAGAATACTCTACAGATTCAACAGCTGAAAACGGCGGAGACCTTGGTTTCTTTGGAACAGGCGAAATGGTTGAAGCATTTGAAACAGCTGCATGGGCACTTGAAGTTGGCCAAGTAAGTGACATTGTTCAAACGGATTTTGGTTACCATATCATCAAGGTAACTGACAAACAAGAAGCGGCAGAAGCAGTTTACGAAGACTGCAAAGAAGAAATTAAAGATATTCTAATCGAAGAAGAAATGAATGCAAACTACTCTACTTGGTTAGAAGATCTGAAAGCTGAATATGATATCAAAAACACATTCGAATCTTAAGAATCGATTTGTATAACAATTTCATTAATCTCACTCATTGAATTGGAAAATATGGGCATCCTATCATTTGTAATCTCACTTAAAGGAGGAATTGCAGATGCTTAGGATGTCCTTTTCTATTTGTATGGCAGCTGCTTTATTTACAGGGATTTTTACAATAGTCGCCCAGGCTGAGGAAAAACCGGCTGTTGAAACAGAAAACTACCGGGAAATCAAGGAACATAAAGGCCGCTTCAAGGAAGAAAGCAAGTTTATTATCGAGCATGCGAAGGAACTAGGAATTGAGACGAAAAACAAGGAGCTTGGCGAAATTTTAAAAGAAATCCGCAAAGCCCATATTATGAAGCAGGCTGAGGCTCTCGGTATTGAAACGGACAATAAAGATTTTCAGGTGCTTGAAAAGGAAGTTCGCCAAACGGTCATTCATAACCAGGCAAAGGAGCTTGGCATTTCCACGGAAGGCAAGGAGCTGCAGGACCTTGCAAAGGAAGTGAAGGAAGCGCATGTTCTGAAGCTTGCGGCTGAACTGAAAATCAGCACAGACGGTAAGAGCCATCGGGAATTGACCCGGGAAGTGCATGAAAAGCTCATCCAGCAAAGCGCGGAAAAACTCGGCATTGAAACAAAGAATCAATCACCGCGCGAGTTGCTCGCTAAAATCATGAGCAGCGAATACCGTACTAAGGCCAAGGAAATGAAGCTGTTCCCGTTCAACAGCCAATTCGGTCAATATTTTAATGT
>JBJFHH010000082.1:0-3981 GCA_051893475.1 Bacillus sp. (in: firmicutes)
GTGTAACGATGGTGCCACTTGTACCACCATTAGCTTTACATTGGTTGGATGTAAAACCCAATCGTCCAGAGAACGTATCCAGTTTACAGGTTATTTTAGTCGGCGGATCGAAGTTCAGTGTCGAGGCTGCTAAAAGAATTAAGCCAACGTTTCATTGTAAACTTCAGCAAGTATTTGGAATGGCGGAAGGTTTGGTCAATTACACGCGTTTGGATGATCCGGAGGATATCATTTTACGCACACAAGGACGACCGATGTCACCGTATGATGAAATTAAAGTGGTGGACGATGAAGATAAAGAAGTACCTATTGGTCAGCCGGGTCATTTACTAACACGTGGTCCCTATACGATTCAAGGTTATTACAAAGCACCGGAGCATAATGCAAAAGCCTTTACGAAAGATGGATTTTACCGTACAGGGGATGTCGTGAGTGTAAATGAACAAGGTTATTTAACAGTAGAAGGGCGAGAAAAGGACCAAATTAATCGAGGAGGCGAAAAAATCGCTGCGGAAGAAGTAGAAAACCATTTATTAGCTCATGAAGCGGTTCGTGATGTCGCGATAGTGGGGATGACGGATTATTACATGGGTGAAAAGAGCTGTGCTTTTGTGATTTTACGTCATGAGAATGTGACAAAGCGAGAGCTGAAAGCATTTTTGAAAAATCGAGGGTTAGCTACGTATAAAATTCCAGATGATATGATCTTTGTCGAAAGTTTCCCAATGACCCATCTGGGCAAAGTATCGAAAAAAGATCTACGTCAAATCGTTAATGAAAAATTATTGATAAAGACTATAGAAAAATAAAGGGGTGTCTTTATGACAAAGGAAGAGCTTTGTTTGATTTTGGAGAATTATGTAGAAGAGGATATGCAGAACATTGCAGATGATGATGATTTAACGGATGTGGGGATTGATTCGATTACATTCATGTCGATTATAGAAGAGCTTCGGTTACAAAATATCGCAGTCACTTTTATGGATTTGGCAGAAGAAACAACAATCGCTGCTTGGTTACACAAAATCCAACAGAAAACGGCAGTACGATAAGGAGATGTGTATGAGTGTGAATCAGTATCCGTTAACAGATGCCGCATCAGGTATTTGGTATGCCCATCATATGACTGGAAGCGCGCTGTATAATACAGCCGAATATGTTCGAATCGAAGGGGAAATTGATGCTCAGTTATTACTTCAAGCAGTTAATGAGACGGTCGCTTCAGCACAGGCCTTACATATTGAATGCTATGAAGAAGAAGGAGAAGTAAAGCAACATCTTAAACAGTCAACCTCGTTTCGATGTGAATATGAACAATCACTTACATATGAAATAATGAAGCAAAAAATCGAGGAGGATGTATCGGTTGTTTTATCTCTTCAAAAGGATCAGTTAGTGCGAGCAATCTTATTCTCACCGCAAAAAAATGACCACTTTTTATATTTGCGGATTCATCATTTGGTAAGTGATGCTTACAGCTTCCGTTTGATTTATCAACACATTTCAGAACGTTATAACGTATTGATTCAAAATGTTCCATTCAAACAATCATTTGGCGACTATAAAGCGGTCATTGAAGAGGATCAACAATATAAAGCTTCAAAGCAGTTTGAAGAAGATCGAATATTTTGGTTAAAGCAGTTGAAAGATGTTGAGGTAGTTTCATTAACAGATGTAGCGACAGCCCACTTAGGAGAAGTGATTTTACGGAAATCCGTAATTGAAAAAGATATATGGATGCAAGCACAAAAATTGGCCAAACAATTCAAAATCCATGTGCAGCAACTGTTTACGGCGGCTGTGGCCATTTATACGAAACGTTTAACAGGTGTTTCTACAGTCATTTTAAGTGTACCGATGATGGGGCGTTTTGGAACGACTGCCATGAAGGTACCTTGTACGAAGGTTAATATTATTCCATTTCGTGTAGATATTGAATCGCAAGAGAACTTTTCGCAAATTTGTCGACAAGTGAAACAGCAGATGAAACTAGTGGGGGAGCATCAATATTATCGTCATGAGCAAATGCGAAGAGATTTACATCTGGCTTCAGATGAATTATTGTACGGTCCGCAAGTGAATTTCATGCCGTTTTATGAGGAATTATCATTCGGAGAGGCCGTTGGTGAAAGCGAAAAAGTGGCAACCGGACCTGTGGAAGATATTGCTTTTAATGTATATCAATCATCCAAAGGTATCCATTTAGATGTAGCAGCGAATAGTTTATGCTACAGTGAACAACAAGTAAGGCATTATGCCGATCGATTTATCACATTTTTTGCGGAGTTATTACGGAATCCGGAGAGCCCGATTTTTATTTTGCCTATAATCAGCGAAGCGGAACGTCATCAACAATTTGTAGAATGGAATAATTTTGCATGTTGCGGACAATCATTATCCGTTTATGAATTGTTTGAAAGGCAAGTAAATGTATCCCCTAATCATGTGGCAATCGAACTCAATGAAGAAGCCATAACGTATCAGCAACTAGAGAGAGCGGCAGCCCGGATTGCTCAGGCACTTGTGAAAAAAGAAGTTGGTTATGAGCATTTTGTCGGGATTTGCATGGATCGTTCCGTTGAAATGATCGCATCTATGTTAGCCGTATTGAAAGTTGGTGCCGCTTATATTCCATTGGATCCGACATACCCGGTAGAACGGCTTGATTATATGTTGGAGGATGCGAAACCGAAAGTTGTCATCGTAAATAGCGAATCAGTACCGTTTACAAAGTATGTCGATACTTTAAATGTACATACTATCCCAAATGAATTTTACAATCAATCGGCATCCAATATCGGTCAATCAGCTTATATGATTTATACATCAGGATCGACAGGAAAACCAAAAGGCGTCGTTGTTGAAATGACAAGTTTAGTGAATTTCATTTATGCGATGCAAGAGCGTTTTCAACTGAATGATGAACGAAAATTATTAGCAGTGACAACCATTTGCTTCGATATTTCGGCTTTGGAATTATATGTTCCGTTGTTGCATGGAGCGACAGTAGTTCTAGCCATGAAGGAACAAGTGCAAGATCCGCTTCAACTGGCTGAAATCATAACTAAACAGCAAATTACAATCATGCAAGCTACACCTACATTATGGCAAATGCTCGTTGCCTACTCACCGCAAACGTTGAATGGTTTACACGTATTGGTAGGCGGGGAGGCTTTATCCATACAATTGGCAACCTCTTTGATTGAGGCGGGTGCAATTGTCCATAATATGTATGGTCCGACCGAAACAACGATTTGGTCCACGATGATGCCGATTGAGAAGTCTTTAATCCAAATGCCATCGTTAGGGAAACCGATTACCGATACGCAATTGTATGTATTGGATACTATGTTGCAACCTGTGCCTGCAGGTATAGTTGGTGAATTGTATATTGCGGGAGAAGGGGTAGCAAGAGGCTATCATCAACGGCCCATTTTAACGGCTGAGCGTTTTGCAGCCAATCCATATGGTGCCGCAGGAAGTCGAATGTATCGTACAGGCGACTTAGTGAAGTGGAATGAAGACGGTACGCTGCAGTATATTAGCCGTGTCGATCATCAAATAAAAATAAGGGGCTTTCGCATCGAAATCGGAGAAATAGAAGCGAAGGTCGCTGAGCAACACGGTGTCGAGCAAGCATTTGCTATTGTACGGGAAGACGTGCCCGGAGATCAACGTATTGTCGTTTATGTTGTTGGTTCTGCCAGGGAAGAAAACATTATTGCAACGTTAAAATGCCAGCTTCCTGATTACATGATTCCTGCTCATGTTGTATTCCTTGAAAAAATGCCGATGACGAATAATGGGAAGATCGACCGTAAACAATTACCGAAGCCAACAATGAATTCGCATGAGAAAAGAGCAGCGAAAAATCATACGGAAGAAGTGATTGGCACTCTTTTTGAAGAAGTATTATCGGTATCGACGGTAGGTGTTGATGAGGACTTTTTTCAATTGGGGGGACACTCCATTTTGGCAACG
>JBJFHH010000083.1:0-16591 GCA_051893475.1 Bacillus sp. (in: firmicutes)
CAGCGAAAAACAGTAATTCGTTTGACATTTTTCCACCTCCATAATGACATGTATAGTAAAGTATAGCCGAAAAACAACATTTTCCATTAAAAATATAGGTAACTTATTTATTATAGTACATTGCTGATGATTTTTCACTGCCGTTGCAAGTAAGCTTTTATTTACGTACCGAATCTATTTCGTACGGATGCGAATGAAAATTAAGCCAGAATATGATAATAATCGCCAAAATTCTCTGAAATTATAAACTTTTTCCTATATTTCATTAGAAAATATGGTAGAATCATAGAAAAACAAAGGGGGATAGGAAAATACATGAAAGCAGTGAAAATACTTCTAAGTTTTGTACTAGCAGTTTCTACTCTGTTAACAATCAACCTTTCATCTGCATCAGCTTCCACAAGTTTTAAGGATGTTTCATCGTCTTTCCGTGCTTATAAAGAAATCACTTATCTAGCACAAGGTAAAATTGTTTTGGGCGATAAAAACGGAAATTATAATCCGTTTCGTACGGTAACCCGTGCTGAAGCGGCAGCGATGATTGGTCGAGCTCTAGGTCTCAGCGGTACACAACGCAATACAGTGTTCAAAGATGTCACTTCAGGCAATTTTGCTTCCGGATATATCATGGCGGCATATGAGAGCGGCATAATTTCCGGGTATTCCGATGGGAGCTTTAATCCCAGTGCCAATGTAACGCGCGGTGAAATGGCTTTATTAATTAGCAGAGCCTTCGGATACACAACCAATAACACGATGGCAAGCGCTATTGAAGCGTTGAAATCAAGAGGGATCGCAAAAGGTCTCACTAACGGAGAATTTGGCGACAATCAAAGCATTACTCGTGCTGATTTTGCGGTATTTCTGGCAAGAGCAATAAATTACAGCTTGCGTGTAACACCGACATTGCCGACGACAAATGAATATCTCTATGTAAATACAGCTACGTTGAATGTCCGAACAGGTCCATCAACGAACTATCCGTCAATCGGCTCAATTAAAAGAGGCACACAGGTGCAAGTAGCTTATCGAGTTGGTGCTTGGACGATGATTAAGTCAGGAACTACAATCGGATTTGTTAACAACGGCTATTTAGCAAAGGCGGCTGTAAGTGATCCGTTGAGTGAGCTTACTTTAGTCATTGATCCGGGGCATGGCGGAAAGGACCCAGGTGCTATCGGGCTGGGTGCGAATGAAAAGGACGTCGTATTACAAACAAGTTTGTATTTGCAGCAGTACTTGGCAAATACGCCGATTAACGTGGAAATGACACGCTCAACAGATGTCTTCATTGAATTGGCAGATCGCGTTGCTTATGCAACAGAAATGAATGGGTCGGCCTTTGTAAGTATTCATGCCAATGCGTTTAACGGTAGTGCGAGCGGTTCGGAAACTTACTATTACAGTGCAGCTGTCAATCCACATTCGGAAGACAGCGAATTGTTGGCTACTTATATTCAAAAACGAGTGGTAGCGGCTATGGGAACAAAGGATCGTGGTGTGAAGGAAGCCGGCTACTATGTCATCAAATACAATACAATGCCTGCAGCTTTAGTGGAACTAGGCTTCATTGATAATGCAGATGATAATGCAAAATTAATTAGTACCACTTATCAGCAAAAAGCAGCAAAAGCAATTTTCTATGGCATTTTAGATTATTACGGATCTAAAGGCTATAATGTAAGCAGTTATTATTAATTCACATTTAGAGCCTCCGTCTTTCGGAGGTTCTTTTTTTTTGAATTAGCAAGCTTTTATTAATTGGAATCAAATAATAGCACCTGGAATTGCTACAATTAATTAGCAATAAAGGCAGTTTTTTTTGATATAATAAGATAATGTCAAATTACTAGAACAATAGGGGCGAACATTTTAATGACGGGAAAAATAAGAATATTTTCTTTTTTAATGGTATTATGGATGATTTCAGCAGCTGCTGTTTCAGCTGAAAATGAAGGGGTGTCTGAACAAAAAACGCGGGTCAATATCATATTCAATCAATCGATTGATTATGAACTGTTACGTACATATGAGGCGACAATCAATTATGAATATGAATCAATTCAAGCTGTAACGGCTGAAATGAATGCCGATTATATCTCAGCTTTTGCTAAGGAAGAACAAGTGAAAAGTATTCAATACGATCAAACAGTCAGCATCCAGTCTCAGGTTGAAAATTGGGGGATCAGTAGTCTGAATGTTAAAAAAATCAAAGGCTCATTAACGGGAAAGGGAGTTAATATCGCTGTTATAGATTCAGGAGTTAATCGTTCTCATCCTGATTTAAAGATTAGCGGCGGGGCTTGTTTTCTTGCACTGTCAAGCGACACTAATGCCTGCGCCAATGATTATGAGGATGATAACGGACATGGTACACATGTTGCCGGTATCATTGCAGCCCTTGATAATGATATTGGCGTTGTGGGAGTGGCGCCGGAAGCCAATTTATTTGTGTTGAAGGTGCTAGATGAGAAGGGCGAGGGCTCAACCTCATCCATTGCTGCGGCGATTGATTGGGCTGTTCAACATGAGATGGATCTTATCAATTTAAGTCTGGTTGCACCAGAGGACGATCTCATCCTAAGAGAAATTATCCGAAAAGCATACAACAGCAACATATTGATTGTAGCAGCATCTGGAAATAAAGATTTCTTTATAGGTACAGAATATAATGTCGGATATCCTGCCAGATATGATGAGGTCATTGCCGTATCAGCAGTAGATAGTAATCTTGGCATTTTAGAAATAAGCTTAGTTGGACCGGCTGTTGAATTGGCGGCACCTGGAAATGCAATAATCAGTACGTATCCATTAAGTCTAGGGAAGAAAACCGGATATTATTCTATGTCAGGAACATCGATGGCAGCACCGTTTGTTTCGGCCGTGGCAGCTTTATATATGGAAAAGTACCCGGATTTATCTAAGGCAGAAATTCGCAGCCTGCTTCAGGAAAATGCAATCGACTTAGGCGAGCCCGGAAGAGATTCGATTTATGGTTATGGTCTTGTCCAAATGGAAGAAACAAACTCGGTTATTTCTGTGTCTGCAAACGGGGCCAAAGTTAACATCCAGATTGAAGAGATACCACTGCAAGCGGAGAAATACAATCTATACCGGTATGATACAAAAATTGTATCGAATGGCACTTCATTGTCTATTGATGATTATGGTGTGAAAGGAAAAATTAAGTATCGGTTAGTGCCGATTGTCAATGACATAGAAATCACGGAGGCAGAGGAAGTATTTACGGTCAGCCTGACAGAACCAAGTATAAAAGATATTGATAACAAAGCGTGGTTCAGCCGCAATATGCTCTACTTATATCATGAGGGCATCATGAAGGGATATTTAACGGGTGAATTAAAGCCGCAACAGCTCATAACTAGAGAAGAAGCGGTCATGCTTCTGGTCAATGCCATTGATCTGCCGATTCAGAGCACTTCTTCGTTTAAAGATGTCAATTCGAGCGGTGTTGCAGCCGGTCATATCGCAGCAGCTTATAAGCATAACATCATCACTGGTTTCCCGGATGGCACATTCCGTCCGAAGCAGGCTGTCACAAGAGCAGAAATGAGCATTCTGATTGCCAATGCTTATCAGTTGTCCGAAAATGAAGATCGGTCTGTCTCATTTTCAGATTTGACAACCAAGATGGCCGGTTATGAACAAATACAAAAAGTTGTTCAAAACGGCATTGCCCAAGGCTTCTTAGATCAAACATTCCGTCCGTACGATTATATGAACCGGGCAACGTTCGCCGTGTTTTTATCCAGAGCGGAAAATGAGTTGTTGAAATAAGGATTATTGTAAAGCCACTTTAGTATTTTTCTAGAGTGGCTTTGTTGTCTTGTAACAGCGATTCTACTATATGCAGTGTGAAAAAATTATGAATAGTGAGAAGGTATGTTAAAATATCTATGAACTTGCAAAATATCAACTATTCAAAAATATTAGAAGGGAGCTTACAATGAAAAAAATTGTTTCATTACTTCTTAGTCTGACGCTCATTGTAACATTGCTGCCGATTTCGCAAGCATCCGCTGGAGACGATATCACTGGCATCACATTAGAGAAAGAAATGCGTGACGTGATTGAAAGGGGCATTATGAAAGGTTATGGCAACGGAATTTATGCTCCGGGTGAGGCTGTAACCCGTGGGCAATTTGCCAATCTGATCGCGCGTGCTCTTGATCTTCCGGTCGGAAAACAAGCCTTTAATGACGTGGGTACTGATTCTGCCTTGGCACCAGGCATTTATGCAGCTTCAGAGGCCGACATTATTTATGGCTATTCCAATACAGAATTCAGACCGAACCAACCGATTACGCGAGAGCAAGTAGCGCTGATGATGAGCCGTGCGCTTGCTTATTTGCAAGTTACAATGGTTCAAGGTTCGATCACGTTTACAGATGCAAGTTCAATTGGAAACGAAGCTAGATTAGCAGTTTCCTATATGGTTAGTCTGGGAATTATTAATGGTTTCCCGGATGGCAACGGCTATGCCTTTAAAGGGCAAAAAACAGCTACTCGCGCAGAAGCTGCTGCGTTGATTTACAGAATGCTGGACATTTATGAATCGCAGCAGAAAGAAGGTTCATATACAATCGGCACAGTAGACGCATCCGGAAATATTACTGCAGGCAGCCGTTCATATGAAACATATGCAGAAGCTTTAAAAGCATACACAAATTCAGCAACACAGGTGATTTTATATCATGATGATGTCATTCAAATGGGGTCTGGTATGGCAGTGAGCGATCCGGACGGCAAAGCGACAGCTGTTTTATATGAAAGCAATATGAGTACGGTTTATGCTTCTGTACCTGCAGGAGTGGAACTGGAATACGTTTCATCTGATGATAGTAAAATCACAGTAAAATTAGCAGGCAAAGTCGCATATGTGAAGCAAGAGGATACACTACTGATTCCAAAGGCTGCTCTAAAGGGACACTCCTATTATTATATGAATGCATCAGGAGATTTAGTGTACAGCATTTACAATCCTTTAAAAAATACATACGCTTCTGCAACTGTAGGCAAAGCACCTTCAAGCTTTCAGCAAAATGTGAAATATTATAGCTGGGACGGTGCGACATTCATGAATGAATCAGGTACGGCCATCGGTACCTATTATCAATACTTTAATATGTTACCTTTTCGCACAAAATCGAATTATACAGCTGAAGAGCTGGAATCAATTATTATGACGAAACTGGCAGAAAAAGAAGCACTATATACAGATAAACCGACAACGTATGCAAAGTATAAAGATGCAACAACAAAAAGCAAGCTGATTGGACTTGGCGCAGCTTTAAAAGAGGCAGAAGAAAAGTATAAACTAAATGCCTTACTTGTATTGGCGCTGGCTATTCATGAAAGTGATTACGGCATGAGTGCTCATGCGCAAAATAACAATAACTTGTTCGGCTTGGCTGTATACGACAGCAATCCGGAATTGGGAGCAGGCTTTGCGTCAGTGAGCGACAGCATAGAAGCACTTTCTGACCGTTACTTGAATAAAAATTACATACCATTATCAGGTGCTTATGCAAATGGAGGTATGTTCGGTAACAAAGCCCGCGGTATTAATGTGCGCTACGCATCCGATGCCTACTGGGGCCAAAAAGCGGCCGGACATGCTTACCAATTGGACAAAGCAATGGGAAGCAAGGACTTCGGTATGTATGCGATTTATGAAACAACAGCAACAAGCTTGAATGCCCGTTCGACACCGGCCGTTTCAGGCGCAAACCTGCTGTACGCGTACAAAAAAGCAGGCTATCCGGTGGCAGTACTAGAAACATCGGACGGCTGGCATAAAATTTATTCAGACAGCACAGATGATTTATTTGCTTATGTATCAGCCTCTTATACTAGTTTATTGAATATAGCGAAATAAGGTAGAAAAATCCCGAGACTAATGGAGTTTCGGGATTAATTTTATAATAAAAACAGCGCCAATTTACAATCCGTATAAGAGCATCAACCGCCAGCCACACACCCCGACATACAAAAAGACCCCCGATAAAAGTCACACAAAAATGACTCTCGGAGGTCTCTGCATCAATCTATGCTTTCTTCGCTTTTCTCTGTACAAGAGAAAGCAGTCTATCAAATGCATCCCGATAGAATAAGAATAAACCAATCGCATACAGGATTGCGCCCATCAACCCGAACATACCGATCTGTACAAGATCCGGCAGGGTGCCGAGCATCGTGTAGTGTTTCAATAAGTAAATTGGTACGGCCATTAATAATGTCGGCGGAATGACGCGGGCAATCAGAACGAACATGCGTCTTGATTCTCCTGGATCAAATTCGCGGTACATAATGGATGTGGAAGCAACCAATAAGTAAATGTTAACAACAGACGCTGTAACTGCCAGACCCGGATAGCCGAGACTATCGACAATCAGCATGTTGACGATAAAGTTAATGGCAATCGTTGTAACACTGATTTTGAAAATAACCTTTGTTTTGCCCATTGCGAACATCGCCTTTGAAACGATATATTGCAATGCCTGAGCGATAATCATCGGTAAGTATAAAACCATGGCGATGTATGTATTGGCCGTGTCCTCCGCGGTAAATAGACCGCGCTGATACACGAAGGCAATCGCTTCTTTTCCGAGCAAGAAAAAGCCGATGGCAATTGGGAAAAGCGTAACGAACGAAACTTGCAAGCCCACGAATACCGTGTTCTGGAATTTCTTCTTATCGTTCACCTGCTCGGACAGCAGTGTGAAGATAATCGCAACAATCGTCGTTAAGTAAATCGTATTCGGAATACTGACCAATAGCGATGCTTTATCCAAATACGTCGCACCGCCTCCTGTCGTACCAAGAGCGAACGTTTTGTTTACGAATACGTTGAACTGCGATACGACCGAGTTAAGAACCGCCGGCAGAAGCAGAACAAGAAATGCTTTATTAAAGTCCTTCTCCACCTTAATGGAAGGATACCATTTAAAGCCGCCCTTCCACAGGTAAAACGACTGAATCAAAATTCCTAAAAACGTTCCGAAGATAAAACCGTAAGCCAAGCTGTAAATACCCCAGCGATCGGAGAAAAGAATAGCGAAAACAGCACCCATTAAGGTAGCTAATATTTTCGAAATTTGAGCCGGAACGAAAATTTTTCGTGTTTGCAAATATGTTTCTAAAATACCGTTTAATGCGATAGCACTCATACCGAGGAAGAAGATGCGCATCATTTTGACAGCAACATCCTGAGCTCCGGCTGCAAGATTGCTTGGCGTAATTAATGGCAGGATATATGGGATTAAAAAATAACCTGCAACAGAAACGAACAAGAAAACAAGGACTGTTCCGTTCATAATGCCGGTTGCATTTTTGTCGGCCTCTTTTTCATTCTCTAGTTTTTTCTGTGTGTACATCGGCAGGAAGACGCTGTTGAAGCCTCCTGAAATCATTGCAACAACAAGTGTAACTATTGTAAATGCGTAAACATATCCATCCGTCTGGTCGCTTACGCCAAACTCGCTGGATATGATACTCTCCCTAACAAATCCGGAAAGCTTCAGAAAAAGGGCAAGCAATGTAATCCAGATGGCTGTTTTTTTCAAAGTGGACAAGTGCAAAAGCACCTCTCTTCTATTTATAAATTCAAAGTACTCTTCCTATTATAAGGTGCAAAACACCGATAATCATTTCCAATTTATCCCGTTGAGCAAGTGATAAAAACCCCGCTGATCATAGGTTGTATTATTGAACGCCTTCTATTTGAATTTCATCATCTGCTAAAGCATTTCGGTAAATTTCCAAGTATCTGCTGGCTGCAGCAAGATGCGAATACTCCATTTCGATTTTCGCACGGGCTGCCTTTGCCATTTGGTTTCCGGCCGCCGGTTCCCGAAGCAAGGTCCGAATCGCTTCCGATAAGGCATCCACATTTTTTTCTTCTATTAATAGTCCGTCGACATTGTGGTTGATGATTTCCTTCAAACCGCCTACGGAGCAGGCGATTAGCGGAGAGCCGCAGCCCATTGCTTCTAGCGCAGAAATAGAAGTTGCTTCTTCAACCCCGGCTGAATGGACACTCGGAACTAGTGCAATGTCGCATAGATCATAATAATCGCGTACCTTAGTGTGCGGGATGGCCCCCAGCAATGTAACGGCGTGTTTGATATTTTTATGCGCAGCAATATATTTGATTTCCTGCATCTCTTCTCCGCTGCCTGCGTATATAAGATGAGCATCTGGGAATTCCCGCAGCACTTCCGGCATGGCCAAAGCCGGATAGATGACACCGTTCTTCTTCGTCAGTCTGCGCGGGCAAAACAGCACCTTGCTGTTTTGCGGAATGCCGTATTTGACGCGCAGCTCAGACTTCTTCTCTTTATTCGGCTTAAAGGAAGCAATATCGATAAAGTTGCGGATCGGAATGCCGTCTACATTGGCAATTTCCTTTACATAGTTTTTAATGCGCGTATCTACCGTAATGACTCGGCGCGTGCTTTTGAATGCTTTTATTTCAATATCCTGCATAATTCGTGCTTCTTCTGTATTTTCCCGCAGCGTCCCTTTTGAAATGGCTTCATAAGTCATATAGCCGTGCACCGTTGAAACAGTCGGAATGCCACTTTCAAGTGCAGCTAAAGTAGCGAACGGATCCTGGGCATTGATGATATCGTATTGCTTATGTTTATTTTTCTCAATCAAGCCTTTAAGAAAGCGGTAGCGCATTCTATGTGTCCAAATGACGCCTCTTCCTTTATGAATCATATTTAATATCGTACTAGGTCCCTTCGCCATAGTCGTTCGGGATATAAGGAATACATCGGAAAAAGATAAAATATCGACTTCGTGTCCAAGTGCCTCTAACCCGGCTTTTAAAGTTTCAACGTGAACAGATAGACCGCCTGCATGCGGAATATCATATACCGTTGCAATTAATACCTTCATTGCAGTCTCCTTAACGTTTTATTTCAGAAAGTTATCTTTCATGAGCTCTATATTGCGAATGGCCTCCTGTCGCATTACATGTGAACTTTCTAAGATTTCTTGTGAATACTTGCTGTGGTTTTCAAGTAAGGTGATTGCATTCGCAACAAGCTTGCCGGTATCGATTTTCATCAAATCAGCGGAGAACGGCCACATTCCATTTCGTTTCAATAAACTCTCGACTTTTTTATCGTAGCTTAATCCGACATGAGGAACTCCTGTCAATGTTGCAAAAATAAGGGCGTGCAAGCGCATTCCAATTGCCAGCTCACATTCACCGATAAAATTCATATATTGATTCGGCGTGAAATTTTCGCCTAACATCTTACAACGATCGCTGTACTTCATATGGTGAAGTACTTGTTCACTTGCCATTGTGTCGTGGTGGCCTTCCATTGGCACGAACACAGGAGTGATATTTTTCCGTTCAATCAGCTCATCAACCATTTGAGCAGTTTGTTTGAAGTGCTCACTATGCTGAAACCACGGACGTACAGAAACGGCTACAAGCTTTTCGTCACCGCGAAGATCCAGGCTGTCGATACAGCTTGTGTCAGGTTTCTGATGGAAAGCAAACACAATATCTGAAGTGACAACTGTTTCAGGCTTCTTTACTTTCAGTTTTTCCAAATAATCCTTAGAATATTGATCGCGGACGGTAATAAAGTCGGCCAAATTGGCGATTTTCATCAAAAATTTTCCCCAGCGAGATGTGACAGGGCCGATTCCCTGTGAGAAGAACATAACTTTTGTACCGCACATTTTAGCCAGCAGTACAATCATTAAATAATAAGGAAGAGGGCCGAATAAGAACTTTGTCGGATAAGTATCCTGCAACAGTCCCCCTCCGCCGCTAATCAGCAGATTGGCCTCTCTTAATGCTTGAATCTTTTCTTTATTGCTTTGCCTCCAGGCACGATATACAGACTTTACTTGATGTGTCTCTGCAGTTGCCTGAGGAGAAAGTGAAAAAACAGTGATATCGAGCGGTTCGTCAATAGAAGCACGTAAATTATCGATGATGCTTTCAAGAATCGCTTCATCCCCTGTATTGCCTAATCCATAAAATCCGGATATAACAATTTTCATTGCCCAACCCCCTTTTGTGCATGAAAAACGCTTCTATATTAAAATATGCTGCGTATAAATAGAATAAAAATTCGTCATAGTTCTACAATTCAGTCAAAAAAACTTCAATGTATTTTAACATTTCGGACAGTTTTCATCAATGTAAAGGGTTCGGATTTCCAAAAATCGACTTCTTGTTAATGTTATGTCAATCAAGGGGATCTTTGTTTTAGAAGAGATAAAAGGATAGTGATTTTACAAAGTTGAAGTAGAAAAAGGGCTGGGCAGGTTGTTAATGCAAGGGTTTGAATCTTTTGATATACTTGGTATGGTATGATCCCTATAAGCTGGTAGACTCTTTTAAATCGGGTTAATCTTACGTCAACTCTAAGTAAACGGTCTTTTTGTACTTTAACAAAATTTAATTCCTCTAAAGGACTAAAGTATAAGAAAAGGCAGCGACTTTCGCCATTATGGTGATAAGTCGTGTTTTTCTAATGAAAGCAAATTGGATATTTAATGGCATTGTCGAATTACATATAAATTTGTGAGATACTAAAGCTAATAAGAATTTCAATGACGGTAGGCTGCATCCGTGCAGCTTTGCCTTATATCATGTATAAGTGAGGTCACTAGAAATGAAAAAGATTTGTGTCATTGGGTTAGGGTATATTGGTTTACCAACAGCTTCTGTATTTGCCAGAGCTGGCTATGATGTGCTGGGAGTGGACGTGAATCAGAAGGTTGTTGATTCACTAAATGAAGGGAAAGTAACAATCGAAGAAGTCGGTCTGCCGGATGTCGTCAAAGAAGTAGTCGCAAACGGTAAACTGCGCGCATCTGTCACACCTGAGCATGCAGATGTATTCATTATCGCTGTTCCGACACCTATTCACGCGGATCACAGCGCGAATGTCGAATATGTTGAAGAAGCGACAAAGGCAATTGTTCCTTATTTAGTGAAAGGTAATATTGTCATTGTTGAATCGACAATCCCTCCAAGAACAATGGATGATCTTGTTGCTCCGATTTTACAAGAGGGCGGCTTTGATCCGTACAAAGACCTATATGTAGCGCATTGTCCGGAGCGCGTTCTTCCAGGACGTATTTTAATTGAGTTAATTGAAAATACGCGCATTGTCGGCGGATTGACACCGGAGGCAGCTGAGAAGGCAGCAGAAGTATATCGTTCAATCTGTACAGGTGATGTCATCGAAACAGAAGCAGTAACCGCAGAAATGTCAAAGCTGATGGAAAATACATTTCGCGACGTCAACATTGCTTTAGCAAATGAGCTGGCGAAAATTTCAGCGCGTCTTGGCGTGAATGCCCATGATGTTATTCAGCTTGCCAATAAGCACCCGCGTGTGAATATCCACTTGCCTGGACCAGGTGTCGGCGGACACTGCTTGGCGGTAGATCCATATTTTATCGTAGAAAAAGCGCCGGAGGAATCACCGTTGATTTCACAGGCTCGTACGATTAACAACAGCATGCCGCATTTCGTTGTCGAGCAAATTAATCGTCTCACTTGCGAGCTGGACAACCCGTCTGTTGCTGTATGCGGTCTGACATACAAAGGCAATATTGATGACGTACGCGAAAGTCCGGCTATCGAAATTGCCCAAATGTTATTGGGTAATGAACGATATGATGTTCGCATCCATGATCCGCATGTGACGGAGGAACAAGTGCCGTTCAAGCTTCAAAGCCTTGAGCAAGCAGTGGATGGCGCAAATCTTTTAGTAATTTTAGTTGATCATAATGAGTTCAAGTCATTTGATGAAGAACTGCTATTAAATAAAATGGCTACACCGGTTATTTTCGATACGCGTAACTGTGCCGTCATTCAAGATCCGGCGTTCACTGTATACAGAATCGGAAATGTGAAAAACCTAACAGCAATTAAAGCATAAGCGAAAAGGACAGAGGGGGCTGTTTCATTCAGCCTTCTCATTTTCGGTTATAAGAATAATCTGACCGGACAATCAAGATGCCGGTTACTCTAAAGGAAGATGAAAAACATATGCAAAAAGAAACATATTTTGGCGTCAATGTATCGCCGATGGGCTATGACGAGATTTTAAATGATCTCGAACAAAGAATGGAGCGCAATGAAAAATCGACAATCATTGCCGTCAATCCCGAAAAAGTAATGGCTGCCGAGAAGGACGAGCAGCTTCGCGAACTGATCAATAACAGCACATATGGAATTCCGGACGGTGTTGGTATTTTACTTGCTTCCAAACTGAAAAAAGGCGGAATCACATCGCGCGTAACAGGTGTCGATATGATGGACCGTTTATTGCAGTTTGCAGCAGTGAAAGGCTACCGTGTCTTTTTGTATGGAGCGAAGGAAGAAGTCGTGAAGACAGCGAAGGCAAAAATTGAAGAAAAATATCCGACAATCACTATATCCGGCTATGAAAACGGCTATGTACAGGATGCTTCGGTTGTGGTGAAAAAAATCAATGATGCCAAGGCCGATCTTTTATTTGTTGCGATGGGAAGCCCTAAGCAGGAACTTTGGATTCGCGAGCATATGAATGAAGTATCAGCGAAAGTATTCCAAGGTGTCGGCGGCAGCTTTGATGTCTTTGCCGGCAATGTGAAGCGGGCGCCGCTGTTTTTCCGAAAATTAGGTTTAGAGTGGTTTTATCGCCTGATAAAGGAGCCGCATCGTTTGAAACGTCAAATGGCATTGCCAAAATTTCTGATGAGAGTCATCCGCAGCAAATAAGTCTGTACAGAGAGATTCAGATGGGAGGAACAATATGAAAGTATTGCACGTCATAAGCGGCGGCGAAACGGGCGGATCGCGGAAACATGTGGTCACATTGCTGGAGCAATATCCGCGAGAGACGGTCTGTTTGGCTGTGTTCCAAGATGGCCAATTGGCTGAGGAAGCGAGACAGGAGGGTATCCGTGTCGAGGTTTTCTCGCAAAAGTCCCGCTACGACTTAAGTGTATTAAGCAGATTGAAAAACTTCATTAATGAAGAAGGATTCGACATCGTTCATTCACATGGACCGCGTGCCAATTTATTTATGTCATTTTTGAAGAGTAAAATCAATGCCATTTGGGTAACTACCATACATAGCGATCCGAAGCTTGATTTTATGAAGGGCGGCTTGAAGGGGAAAGTATTCACAAAGCTTAATTTATACGCCCTTGGAAAAATTGATGCGTTTTTTGCAGTATCTGAACGATTTAAGGAAAACTTAGTTCAGTTCGGCATTCCTGCAGAAAAGATTTACACAATCTATAACGGCATTCATTTTACCGAGCCATTAAAACGAGACGGCTCTCTGCAAAACGATCTGAATTTGTCGGACGATGATTTTATTATGACGATGGTAGCGAGACTGCACCCGATTAAAGGGCATGATATTGTGCTGCAGGCCATGAAGCAGCTGCAAAACGAACGCCTTCAGCTTGTGCTTGTCGGCGATGGACCGATCCGTAAAGAGATTGAGGATAAAGTGAAGGAGCTGCAATTACAGCAACAAGTGCATTTTCTTGGATTCCGCCGCGACGTTGATAAAATCTACAGCAATTCACACATCGCACTATTAGCCTCTCACAGCGAAAGCTTTCCATTGGCGCTCCTTGAAGCAGCCAACCAGAAACTGCCGCTCATCTCTACAGATGTCGGCGGGGTCAGACAGCTGATCACATCCGAGAAATACGGCTGGGTCGTTCCGGTTAATGACAGTCAGGCGTACGCCGAAGCCATCGAAGCAGCCTTCAATGATTATGAGCACGGTAAGCTGGAACAAAAAGGCGAAGATCTGTATGCATTCAGCTCCAGTCATTTTTCATTAAAGGCACTGGCCGACAATACCGAGGCAGTATACAGAAGCTTGCTCAAAAAGTGAAAAACATGCGGGAGAGGTCTCTGCTCCCGCTTACTAGAATAGAAAGGAATCTTGTATGAACAAACATCATAGAACTTCAACTTACATACTCATTCTATTAAACTTGTTTCTAGTTCCAATCTTGTATTTCAAAACGTATATCGGCCCGATTCCTTTGTCGGTTGAGGTTATTTCCATTCCGCTGCTTGTTTTGGCGGTCATCTGGGATTATTACAGAGGTAATATAACGTTCAACTCCGTCAATATTTGGCCGTTCGTCATCACTTTTGGTCTGTTTGCACTTGTATCCGCGATTTCACTGCTGGATGCTGTTTCTCTGAAATCAGGCGTTATGGAACTGGCTCGCTTTTTATCTTATGTCGCAGTCTTTATGATCGCTGTGAAAGTAAAATTCACGAAAGAGCAATATTTCAATTTCGGAAAAGTTTTTGCTGCTGCTACATTTCTAGTCGCAGTTTATGGATTCATTCAATACATATTCAATATCGATTTAAACACTGCCGGCTTATATGCTCTTGAAGATGCTAAAGGCCGCGTCTATTCGACAATGGTCAACCCGAATTATTATTCTGCTTTCCTGAATTACGTATCACCGTGGCTGTTGCTGATGGCTGTTGTGTATTTCAAGGATAAAAAAATGCAGATTGCAACCTTCACATTTTACGGTCTGGTTGTCATGAACTTAATACTTACCTATACACGTGCAGCATGGGTCACGATGATTTGCGCATTGCTGTTGCTAATCATGCTCATCCCTGCACAATTTATTAAAAATTTCATCAAGCCGCAAATTTTGATTTCTTGTGTCATTTTAATCAGCTCGATTCTTTTCATGCCAGACGTGCAATCACGCACATCATCTGCGATTATTGCCGTTCAAAGCCTTGTTTTTCCTGCCAGCACAGAAACGGCATCAGAAGATCAAGTACCGCAAAACGAGACAGATACAAAAAATCTGCAGCAAATGGAATCGACAAATAAGGCTGTTTTCTCACGTATGACGCTATGGAAAACAGGGCTGTACATGTTCCGTGATAATCCGGTGCTCGGTGTCGGATTAGGTAACTACAATGTTCGCTACAAAGATGTAACAGCGAAATATCCAGAGCTTGATTTTGGCCACGAAACGTATTCCGTACATAATTCTTATATTAAAGTAGCAGCCGAAACAGGTCTTCTTGGCTTGTTGGCAACAGCCGCTTTCTATCTTGTGTTTTTTATCACGCTGCTTCGTTTGTATTTGAAGCAAAACAATACGATTGGAAAAATAGTCGCTGTCAGTATCATCATCGGCAGCATCACCTTCATGGTGCAAAATTTATCGAATAACTTAATATTCATTCCGCAACTAAACATCATCTTCTGGCTAGTAGGAGGATTATCAATCGCCTTCCTGACTCAAAACCAGAAACGAATGCAAGTGGCGTAAGTAAAAAGCAACGACAATCCAAACTAATTGGCTGTCGTTGCTTTTTTTGTCACATTTAACTATGGAAATAGAGGAATATTATAAAAATAATAAAAAATTATTCCATTTCGACAAAAGTCGGTGTATAATGAAAATCGTGTTAATTTCCTTAATTAAGGAAATAAGACCATATTATTCTTATTAAATTTCTATAGTTTTCATATTTAGCTAGAAATATGCAAAATAATGTTGAAAATTATGGTTTATTTGGTAGAATTGATATGGAGATACACTCTGCTGGCTTACATAATTAGTAATATATATATACCTTGGCATAGGTAAATAAGTCAGAAGATTATCAATTTATAAAGCTATTAAACAACTGTGTTTAGTAGTTAGCAATAAAATTTTTCTACAAAACGGGGAGGATTTATTACATGGCTTACCAACCAAAATCTTATCGCAAGTTCGTAGCAACTGCTGCTACAGCAACTTTAGTTGCAACTGCATTCGCACCATTTGCTTCAGCACACGAATTCAAGGATGTTGAAACAAAATATAACGATGCAGTAGATTTCTTAGTGTCTAAAGGTGTAACTGGTTACACTGACGGAACTTTCAAAACTCAAAACAATATCAAACGTATCGAGGCTGCTGAAATTTTAGCTAAAGCTCTTGGTCTAAATGAAGTGAAAGATGCTCCAGCTTCTGGTTTCACTGATGTTCCAGCTCGTGCTGTAACTCTTATCAATGCTTTCAAAGCAGCGGGTATCACAACTGGTAAAACTGAAACTACTTTCGGTTCTAACGATCTAATCACTCGTGGTGAATTAGCAATTTGGATTCAAAAAGCATATGAGCTTAAAGCTAAAGAAGATGCTTCAAACGAATTCACTGATGTAGCTGACCGTTACAAAGCTGCAGTTCAAGCTCTTGTAGATGCTGAAATCACTCAAGGTACTACTGAAACAACTTTCGGAACTACTGCTAATGCTAAACGTGGAGATTTCGCTTTATTCGTTAAGCGTGCTCATGACGTAGCAAACGCTCCAAAAGCTGAAGTAGTAGTTGAAGCAGTAGAAGTTAAAGATGCTACAACTGTTGTTTTAACACTTAAAAATGCAGTAACAAAAGCAGCTTTTGAAGGTGCAAATATCCAAGGTGAAGGAACTCGCGAAATCGGAGAAATCACTGTTTCTGAAGACGGCAAAACTGTAACACTTAGCAAAGTTGCGCCAGCTTTCGAAGACGGTAAAGAATACGTAGTTAACAT
>JBJFHH010000084.1:0-3961 GCA_051893475.1 Bacillus sp. (in: firmicutes)
ATAGGATGCAGAATTAGAAACCATTAATGATAAAAAGGAATGGTGAAGACGATGAGTCATTTAGAAGGATTAAAAATGATGGCAAGAGGCGAGATACCTGGATCGCCTGCTGCGCAACTGCTTGGATTTACGGTAGCGGAAGTGGAAGAGGGGAAGGTTGTCATTGAATTGGATGCGACAGAGCGCTTGCATAATCCGATGGGGACGCTTCACGGCGGCATATTATGTGATATAGCGGATGCTGCAATGGGCTATGCGTTTGTGACAACTTTGGCTGACGATGAGCTGTTTACGACCGTTGAAATAAAGCTGAATTTCTTAAAACCGATTTTTCATTCGAAGCTGCGCGCTGAAGGAAGATTAATTAAAAAAGGCAGGACGACCGGTCTGTTGGAATGTCATATTTATGATGAAAAGCAAAGTCTTGTTGCTCATTCAACAAGTACATGTATGATTTTAAAGGGGAATCGCAGAGAAAAAAGAATCCAGGTCTAATAGGAAAGCTGAATTCTTGAAATGTGACGATGATAAGATAATCCGTATGTATTCTGAATAGGGAAAGCCCTTTCATTTAAGTGGAAGGGTTTTTAATTTTTTTATATTTCAAAAAGGATAGACAGCGAGTGAGCAGTGGAGTAATATGTTTAGTGTTACGAAATAAATGTGCGGAGGTTGGTTGATTCAACATGTTATCGAATAAAAATGTATGGATTCTTATGACAGGCGAATTTATTTCGAATATGGGATTATGGCTTGGCGTGATTGGCAACTTGGAATTTTTGTCACAACTTGTTCCGTCTGATTTTTACAAGTCATTAATTCTTCTGCTCGGAATGTTTGCCGGATTGTTGTTCGGGCCGTTGGCAGGAAGAATCGTCGATACAAAATCGAAAAAGAAAGTAATGATATACTCCAGCTTGCTTCGGATTATATCTGTCCTTTTTATGTTTGTTGCGATTTATATGAGCAGTGTGATGTGGATGAGTGTATACATGATTTTAATCGGCATTGCTGCAGCATTCTATCAGCCGGCTTTGCAGGCGACATTGCCGCTGGTCGTAAAAGGCAATCAATTGATGAGCATTAACGGCTTACATATGAATGTCGGCACCATTGCCCGTATTTTAGGAACAGCGATGGCCGGGATTTTATTGCTGTATTTGAACTTATTCCAAATATATTTCTTTTCGATGGTTGCTTATGCGGTTATTTTATTTGCTACTTTCTTTTTAAGGTATGAAGACAAACCGCAAAAACAAACGGAAAAGTCCAAAGAAGGCTTCAAGGAAGTATGGCCGGTATTGAAAAATACCCCGCCTGTGTTAATGGGCCTTGTGTTAATGCTTGTTCCGACGCTTTTCTTAGGCAGCTTTAATTTAATGGTGCTGAAAATTGGCGAGATGCAAGGAGACCCTGCAATTAAGAGCTGGTTATATACAGCGGAAGGGTTGGGCTTTATGCTTGGTGCATTTTTGGTCCGCCGAGTAACGGATGGACGCAACCCGATTAAGGTCATGCTTGCTTCGGCTGTGATTATGGCGCTGACGCATTTATCGTTATTTTTTGCCGATATGAAAGCGCCGGCGATTGCCTCATTCGCGGTGTTCGGGTTTATGGCGGGTGTATTCTTCCCGTTATCGGCTACTTTGTTTCAAACAATGGTTGATAAGCACCTGCACGGCCGCTTTTTCTCATTTAGAGGCATGCTCGATCGCGTGCTGTTTCAGGTGATCCTTGTTTGTGCCGGTTTATTCTTAGATACAATCGGCTTTAAAAACATGGTATTGGTATTCGGGACTGTATCGATGCTTATAGTTATTGCTTTTATCATTACGCAACGGAAAGAAATGATGAATGTCAGGAAAGAAAAAACGATGGAGATAGGATAACGTGAGCGGAAATTCCGCTCTTTTTTACGTTATTGAATGGATGCTGCGTTTTATTTCCACAAATATTTAAGCAACAGCTTTTTTTAAAAAAGGGAAGCAGGCCTCCCGAATATAGAGATAGCCTGCTGATGCCATTTTCTATATGAAATTTTTTTTAATCCAACGAAGAATGCCTACTGTAAACAAAGCGGTCATCATGACTGCTTGCCTGCTAGCTGTGATTGCGCTTGCTGTACGAGTCGTTTTGTGATTTCTCCGCCGACTGAGCCATTAGCACGGGCAGCTGTATCCGATCCTAAAGTCACACCAAATTCCTGGGCAATTTCATATTTATATTGATCGAGCATTTGTTCAACCCCGGGTACTAACAGCTTGTTGGAATTTCTCGTCATACTTTTCACCTCAATCATTTATTACAGAGCAAGAAACTCTGTACTGATAGTATGTTTTCTTTTAGATGCTTTATAATGCTTCATTAATGGAAAAACCATAAATAAATGGAGAATGGAATTTATTGATTTAACGTAGACAAAAGAAGGACTGCCCAATTACAATATAAAAGAATCATTTTTAGGTACAGCGGAATTTGAAAGGAATAATACATGAAATTTAAAAATAGACTTAACATGCTGACACCGGCTCAAATCATTGTTCTTTACTATTTATTGACGGTTTCGGTCTCAACGGCATTAATCAGTTTGCCGATTGCATTAAAGCCCGGAGTGGAGCTGTCGTTCTTGGATGCTTTATTTACAGCAGCAAGCGCGGTAAGTGTAACAGGTTTGACGGTCGTCGATATTTCAGAAACGTTCAGTACGGCGGGGCGATTTATTCTGATGCTCGTATTGCAGGTCGGCGGAATTGGTATTATGACATTAGGAACGTTCCTTTGGCTGATTTTCGGTAAAAAGATTGGATTTAAAGAACGCCGTCTCATTATGACCGATCAAAATATGTTTACATTATCAGGTCTGGTCAACTTGCTGAAACAAGTGCTTATTTTAATATTGGCGATTGAAGCTGCAGGAGCCATCATTTTAGGCGTGTATTTATTAAATTACTTTGATAATCCTGCAGATGCCTTTCTGCATGGATTATTTATGTCTGTCAGCGCCACAACAAACGGAGGATTCGATATATCTGGTGCTTCGCTAAAACCGTATGCGCATGATTATTTTATCCAGTTTATCAATATTATTTTAATCATTCTCGGAGCCATCGGTTTCCCGGTATTAGTTGAAGTGAAAAACTTTCTGATGAATAAGCAGAATGACCGGAAGTTTCATTTTACGCTTTTTACAAAATTAACAACGGTCACGTTCTTTGCGCTTGTTGTATTCGGTACGCTTATTTTTATTGTATTTGAATATAAGTATTTCCTGGCAGGGAAGAGTTGGCATGAAGGCTTCTTCTATGCGCTGTTCCAGTCCGTCTCTACGAGAAGCGGAGGGCTATCGACAATGGATGTCAGTCAGCTTACAACGCCGACATTGCTTGTCCTGTGCGGCCTAATGTTTATCGGTGCTTCACCGAGCTCGGTAGGAGGGGGAATACGTACAACAACTTTTGCATTGAATATTTTATTTGTGTATCATTTTGCCCGCGGTAATCGTTACATAAAAATATTTAAGCGTGAGCTTTGCGAGGAAGATATCATTAAGTCGATGGTTGTTACGTTGATTGCATTTTTTATTACAAGTGCGGCAACAATAATTTTAACGATAACCGAGAATTTTTCATTGATTGAGATTATTTTTGAAGTGTGCTCTGCATTCGGTACAACAGGTTTATCTATGGGAATTACGCCTGATTTGTCGCCTATTGGCCAATGTGTGATTATCTTATTGATGTTTATTGGGAGAGTCGGTATTATCTCGTTTATTTTCATGCTGGGAGGCAAGGAAAAGAAAGAGAAATTCCACTACCCGAAGGAACGAGTGATTATCGGTTAATTAAAAAAAGCTCGAGCGCAGTCAGACTGTGCTCGAGCTTTTTTATGTTGTCCAGTTTCGAACGCCCGCTGGCGTTCTACACATTTCTTATTACCAATCCCAAACCATTACTAGTAATGA
>JBJFHH010000085.1:0-12103 GCA_051893475.1 Bacillus sp. (in: firmicutes)
ATAAAAGTCCGTCATCAAATGTAATGGCCACTGCATTGGCAGGAAGTGTAATTTTTCCTTGAATGTATTTCAATAACGTATCGGTAGTAATTGTTTCAAAGCCTTGCTGCGACAAATAGGCCATTTCACGCTGAAATTGTTCCGTTGTAATCGTTGTGCTGACGCCTTTATAGCTTCCCAATTCATTCGCATCAAGAATGTGGTGATACATAAGAACCGGTATGCCGTTCGTTATTCTTGTTCCAGAATTATGGACATAGCCGTAACGTCCGCCGATGTCGATCATATACCAATTCCCGTCGGTTTTAATGATCGGATAACGGTGATTGGCTTTTAAGGAGGCGAATTGTACGAGCTTGCCGGAGGTATTATCCATAACAGCTACATTTTTTGTTGTTGTCACAATATGCTTCGTCGTCGTTTTGTATGAACTGTTCACATTTTTGAATGTTTGGGTGCTTATTTGTTTTACAGCTGATTTATTAATATAGCCATATGAATTGCCCCATTTCACTTGCCACCAGTTTGTGCCATAATCCTTTGTAACCTGAAGGGATTGCCCTTTTGTCAGCGTAGCGAATTCATCCAAATATCCTCTGCGGTTATCATAAATCGGTGCATCTGAAATCGCTTGAATGTAGACTTTTCCGGATGTAGAAGGTGTGCTCGTTTGCGGAACGTTTGCTTTTACGCTAGAGCTATAGACATAACCGATGCGTCCGTCAAGATCGATCGCATACCAGTTCCCGTTTTTGAACAAAATCGGGAAAGTGACATTTTGTTTTATAACCGCAAATTCAACAAGCGAGCCGGATGTGTTGTCATAGACTGATACATCCTTAAGGGCAGTGATCGTTGTCGTTGAATTTTTATATTTCGTATTAACGTTTTTATAGCCTGCATAACTTACTGGTTCTACAGCACTTTTCGAAATATAGCCATAAAAACTGCCGAATTGAACTTGCCACCAGTTCGTGCCGTAGTCCTTAGTGATTTTCAAATTTTGCCCTTTTGTTAAAGAACCGACTTGTACGAGTTTTCCTGTCCGATTATCATAAATCGGCGCATTAATAAGTGCTTGAATATAGTTCTTCGCTGTAACGCTAGGTGTGCTCGTTTGCGCAGCCGTTTCCTTTACACTAGAGTTATAGACGTAACCGATGCGTCCGTCAAGATCAATCGCATACCAATTGCCGCTTTTGAATAAAATCGGGAAAGTGACATTTTGTTTAATCACCGCGAATTCAACAAGCGAGCCGGACGTGTTGTCATAAACTGATACATCCTTAAGCACAGTAATCGTTGTCGTTGAATTTTTGTACTTCGTATTCGCATTTGCGTAATCGGCGGCGCTGACCGGTTCGACTGCACCTTTATACACATAGCCGGACAGATTACCGAATTGGATTTGCCACCAGTTTGCGCCGTAGTCCCTCGTGATTTTAAAAGTCTGTCCTTTTGTTAAAGAACCGACTTGTATTAAACTGCCACTTTGATTGTCATAGACAGGAACATGATCCTGCGTGGTGCGGAAATACGGTGAACTTGCCTCGTTTACGTCAGCGTAGAGAAAGGAAAATGAGCTTACAATGAGTACGATGAGCATGAAATATTTAGTTGTATGAGAGAAAAACTTCATGAGATTCTTCATCACGACCTTCTAAAGATATTTCTAATTCATTTTTTGTATAACTTCATGAATTATACTAACCATCATATAAGTTATCAGAAAAATGTCAATACGTTGTTTTTTTGGTTAGGTAAAATTATATAAATGTTTGGTAGGTATTACAGGCGAATATTTAATTTAAGTCTATTCGTCTCAAAAGGGCAGCAGCCCGACTGCTCCGAATTACTTGGGGAAAGTTTCACTTTATCGGCATGATTTACGAGAGAATAGCCGATAAAATGATTCAGGAATAAAGATTGTGAACATTCGGGCTCTTGTTGTGAATTAGAATTGTGAAATAATTGAACATTTTATCTCAGTTGATGAACACATGTGTTTAAAAAACCTTTTATGCTTTATCATTATAACTAGCTAATCAATCGTATTAAGTTGTTGAAGTGTTACATTGTTTGTGAAATTTTACGGATTTATTAATTTGCTATTTTTATGTTTAACTTTCATTTTTATGTTAACTATTGAGCAATTAAGTTCATTAAAATAAATGATGGTAAAACAACCTTCAATTAGCTGTAATCGTTGATAGTAAAGATGGAATTGCAATCAGATTCCTGTATTTTCTAAATTGTAGCCGTTGAAATGTAAATAAATCAGTCGAAACATGTCAAAAAATGCTAAAAGTGTAAAAAATATTAATTTTTTCAACATTTTTGTGATTGTTGAGGCGGTTCTGATGGTACAATTTAAACTATATACAAAAAATGGGTAACACTCGTTTTAATTAGAGGAGTTGATTAGATGCAGCAATATAAGGAAGATTTATCTTTAGCAAAATACTTATTTCATCAAGGGAAAAATTTTGAGGCATATGATTACTTAGGTTCACATCAATGTACTCGGGATGGAAAAGAAGGTTTTGTTTTTAGGGTGTGGGCTCCAAATGCTGCTGCTGTATCTGTTGTAGGCGACTTTAATGAATGGAATGCAGAGTTGCATCCGATGGCCAAGGAATCAGAGGAAGGAATATGGGAGTTGTTTATCGAAGACCTTGCTGAGTATTCACTTTACAAGTATGCGATCACGACAAAAGATGAACGTATCTTGTTTAAGGCGGATCCATATGCTTTCCATAGCGAAACGCAGGAACGAACAGCATCGTACACCTATTCCTTTACTGACAAATTCACATGGACAGACGGTGACTGGCAGTTCCACAAAGCTGGACAGAACATCTACGAAAGCCCGATGAATATTTATGAAGTCCACCTCGGTTCCTGGAAACAATCTGAGGACGGCGAATATTTGAACTATCGTACAATTGCAAATAAGCTGATTCCTTATGCGAAGAAAATGGGTTACACACATATCGAACTGCTTCCTTTGTCAGAATATCCTTTCGATGGTTCATGGGGCTATCAAGTATGCGGCTATTACAGTGTTACATCGCGGTTTGGCATGCCGGAGGATTTTATGTATTTGGTCAATCTGGCGCATGAGCATGGTCTCGGCATTATTATGGATTGGGTTCCGGCACATTTCCCGAAGGATGCACACGGATTATATGAGTTTGATGGGCAACCATTGTATGAGTATCAGGATGCTTTAAAGATGGAGCATAAGCAATGGGGAACAAGAATATTTGATTATGGCCGTAACGAAGTGCAGTCTTTCTTGATTTCCAATGCGATTTTTTGGATGGAGAAGTACCATATTGACGGTATCCGGGTAGATGCGGTCGCATCGATGCTTTATTTGAACTATAACAGAGAGTTTGGCGAGTGGAGACCGAATATTTATGGCGGAGATGGCAATTTGGAAGCCATTGAATTTCTGAAACTATTAAATAAAACGGTTTTGTCGAGATTTCCTGAGAATCTGATGATTGCGGAAGAATCGACAGCTTGGCCGGGAGTTACTTTGCCGCCGGAGCATGACGGATTAGGATTTAATTTTAAATGGAATATGGGTTGGATGAACGATGTACTTTCTTATATAGAAGTAGACCCGATTGGCAGACAATACAACCACGGAAAATTAACCTTCCCAATTATGTATGCATGCAACGAAAATTTCATATTGCCGATTTCTCATGATGAAGTCGTCCATGGCAAGCGTTCCTTATTGGATAAAATGCCGGGCGAGTATATGGATAAATTTGCGGGTGTCCGCAGTTTCATTCTTTATATGCTCAGTCATCCCGGGAAAAAATTAATGTTCATGGGCTCGGAAATCGGTCAATTTACCGAATGGAATTTCAGCAAAGAGCTTGAGTGGTTCCTGCTGAAATACGATTCCCACAAAAAGTTACAAACATTCTTCCAGTTTGCCAATCATTTTTATTTAGAGCATAAATCTCTTTGGGAGTTGGATTGCTCATCGGATGGATTTAGTTGGATTTGTCACAATGATAATACCCGGAATGTACTCGCATACCGCAGGTTGGATCGTGAACAAAATGAATTGATTGTAATTGTAAACTTCTCATCAGTAGAATGGGATGATTACTATGTAGGAGTACCTGAAAAAGGGACATATAAGGAAGTTTTCAACACTGACCTGAAGAAATTCGGTGGTGAGGGCAGACGCAACAGAAAGCTGCTGAAGGCGAAAGAAGGTTTTGTACACGACTTTGATCAATATATTTCCATTAACTTGCCGCCATTAACAACACTTGTATTCCAACAAGTGAAACCTAAAGTTACAAAGATTTAGGAGAAGAACTTAACCGGTTTGTCGGCGAACGCCGGCAGCCGCTCATAAATCATACTCGATTGTTTATTGCTTAAGATTTCTTTTAAAGAAATCGGATCAACATAGAATTCTACATAACGAAGATAAACTAAAGAGGGGGAAAGTAGAATGTATCGGAAGAAAAAATGTGTTGCTATGTTGCTTGCTGGGGGTCAAGGAAGCAGATTACACGTCTTAACGAAACAAATTGCAAAACCTGCAGTTCATTTTGGTGGAAAGTATAGAATAATAGACTTTACACTATCGAATTGCATTAACTCCGGTATAGACACAGTTGGTGTACTTACGCAATATCAACCTCTTGAATTGAATGATTATATTGATAACGGCGAACCATGGGATTTGGACCGTACATACGGAGGCGTTCATATTCTGCCTCCATATCAAGGGGTAACAGGCGGCGACTGGTATAAAGGTACGGCCAATGCCATCTATCAAAATATGAATTTCATCGATCGTTACAAACCTGATTACGTCATTATTTTGTCCGGTGACCATATATATAAAATGGATTACAATAAAATGCTTGACTATCATATCGAAAAAAATGCCGATTGCACAATTGCTGTCCTATCTGTACCGATGGAGGAAGCAAGCCGTTTCGGTATCATGAATGCAAATGAAGACGGAAGCATTTATGAATTTGAAGAAAAACCTAAAAATCCGAAGAGCAACAAAGCGTCTATGGGTGTGTATATCTTCAAGAAAGAGGCTTTATTCCGCTATTTAACACAAGATGAAGCCGATCCGACTTCTTCAAAAGATTTCGGGAAAAACGTCATTCCTGCGATGCTGAAAGCCGGCGAAAGAATGTTCGCATATCCGTTCGAGGGTTATTGGAAAGATGTAGGAACGCTTCAATCGTTATGGGAAGGTAATATGGACTTGCTTGGCGAAAGACCGCAGCTTGATTTACGAGATAATAAATGGAAAATCAGTTACCGCCATTATCCGGATCACCCTCATTTTATCGGCAAGCACGGTTCTGTTAAAAACAGCGTGATTGCGGAAGGGTGCGAAATTGAAGGAACAGTTATCAATTCTGTCCTATTCAGCGGTGTTACGGTTGAAAAGGGAGCTGTCATTAAAGACAGTGTTGTGATGAGAAATACGTACATTAATGAAGGAGCAAATGTTCAATATAGCATTATCGATTCCGGTGTATATGTCGGTACCGATTGCCAAGTTGGACAGGAAAAAGCAGTAGGTGTCGAATTGGCTGTTCTCGGAAACGGTGTGAAGCTTCTTGATGGAGAAGTGATACGCGCCGGAGAAATCATCGATAATGACACGTATACGAGAAGAGAAGAAGAACGAGAAGAAGAGCAAGAGCAAGAAAAAAGTCCATTTATCATCAAATATGATAAAAGCATTTTAGTGAACGTAATCGAGAGAGAGGTCGTAGAATGAACGCGTTAGGTATTGTTTTTTCAAATATAAGAGATAAAAACGTAGCAGAAATCACAAAAAACCGCATCATGTCGTCTGTTCCATTTGGAGGAAGATACCGCCTGATTGACTTTGTTCTATCTAATATGACCAATTCCGGTATTACAAAGGTTGGCGTCATTACGCGCCACAATTACCAAAACCTGATGGATCATCTTGGTACAGGCAAGGCTTGGGATTTGGCTCGTAAACGTGGCGGCATTCAAGTGTTGCAGCCATATGTCGATGATTTGGAAGAGCTTGTGCATATGGATAACCGTCTGAATACGTTGAAGGGCATTATGTATTATTTGGATAAAGCGGATGAAGAATATGTCATTCTGTCTGATTGTGATATCATCCACAATATTTCATATGCAGATATTCTGAGGGAGCATAAAAATAACGATGCCGACGTGACAATGGTTTATAAGAAGCATGACAAAGATGCGACATGGAATGCGAAACGCTCTATTTTCATGCTGGACGAAGAAGGACACGTTAAAAAGATAAAGCGTTCAAACAGCACGAAAAAAGGCGATGCGCTTTATATCGGCACAATGGTTATGCGTAAAGATTTCTTGAAAAACCATTTGTTGGTTGCCAGCAATAAAGGTTATAAATCATTACTTGAATACTGGTCGGATAATGCTTCTCATATTAAAATCGACGGCTATGAGTTTAAAGAGTATTATGCATACATCGATTCTCTTGAAAGCTACTTAGCAAGCAATCTTGATTTGCTTGACTTGAAGGTGCGCGAGGAGCTGTTCCGCAAGCCGTACCGTCCAATTTATACAAGTGTCAATGATTCACCGGCAACTACATATGGAGAAGATGCAATAGTGGAAAACTCGATTATTGCAGACGGTTGCATCATTAACGGCACAGTGAAAAACTCCGTCATTTTCCGCGGCGTCAAAATCGATAAAGATGCAGAAGTCAATAACTGCGTCATCATGCAGGACAGCATCATCGGCGTCAATGCTACATTGAGCCACATCGTTACTGATAAAAATGTATTTATCGGTGATGATCGCACGTTATGCGGTCATGATACGCATCCGTTCTTTATTGAAAAAGGAAGCATTATTTAATCGTATCGACAATATATGAAAGATAAGGGCAATCGCGATAGCAGAGTTGTTTATTGATTCTGTTTGTCCGGTTGCCTAAGTTATACAAGTAATTTGAACTTATACATAATAATTTAGACAACCCAGTGTTGATTGAAGGGTGGATTAAAATGAAGAAAACGACAAGAAAAAGAACAACGAATAAAAATAAGAATGCGGTTGCTAAAAAATGGGAAAAATCAAAAGGGAAGAAAGTTACTTCTGCCGACAATCACGAAAAAGCAGCTAAAAAAGAAGTAATCGCTGCACAGGAGCAAGTTAGCGCTGCTGTGGCGGTATTAGATAAAGAACAAGATACGCCGGTTGCGGAAGAAAAGAAGAAACTTCAAGTTTTAATTGCTGCATCTGAAGGCATGCCTTTTGTAGCGACAGGAGGACTTGGAGAAGTTGTCGGATCGCTTCCGAAGGCAATTATGAAGGAAAACAGCGAGCACTTCGATGTGCGCGTCATTTTGCCGCTGTATGAATCAATCAGCTACGAAGAAAGACAACAGATGGACTTTATATGCCACTTTAATGTCGGATTAGGTTGGCGCAAACAATATTGCGGTCTTTTTCGCACAGAGAAGAACGGGGTAACATATTATTTCATTGATAATGAATATTACTTCAAACGCAGCAATGCATATGGCTATTTTGATGATGGCGAACGTTTTGCATTTTTCAGTAAGGCAGTATTGGACAGCGTTTACTTCTTGGATTTCGAGCCGGAAATCATTCATAGCCATGACTGGCAAACGGCTTTAATTCCGGTTTATTTGCATTACCATTATCATCATTTGAATGCGAAATCGATTTTTACAATTCACAATATCGAATATCAAGGTAAATACGGCTTCGATGTAGTCGAAGATGTTATGGGGCTGTCCTCGCACGCAAAAGAGCTTCTTGAATATCATGGCTGTGTCAACTTAATGAAAGCGGCTATCGAATGTTCTCATCAAGTGAATACAGTAAGCCCGACATATGCGCGTGAATTGCGTGATAATTATTATGCGAAAGGCTTAGCGCAAATCATTCAGAAGAATGAATTTAAAATGCGCGGTATTTTAAACGGAATTGACGTAGAAAGCTATAACCCGCAAACAGATACGGCTCTGTTTGCCAATTATAGCAAGGAAGCGCCTGCAAATAAGAAAATAAATAAAGCGGAACTGCAAAGACTTGTGAACTTGCCTGTAGAGGAAGATGTTCCGGTGATTGCACTTGTCACTCGTCTTGTAACGCATAAAGGACTTGATTTAGTCACACAAATAATGGATCAGCTGCTAAATGAACGTGTTCAAATCATTGTGCTTGGAATTGGCGAACGTCAATATGAAGATTACTTCAAGTGGCTTCAAGGGCAGTATCAAGGCAAAGTCGCAGCGATGCTTTGCTTCAACTCCGACCTGGCACGCAAAGTATATGCCGGAGCAGACTTTTTCTTAATGCCTTCGAAAAGTGAGCCTTGCGGTTTAGCGCAAATGATTGCTTCCCGATACGGCACAGTTCCGATTGTACGTTCGACTGGCGGATTGCGTGACACGATTCATGACTGCTCAAACGGTGAAGGAAACGGCTTCACATTTGAGAATTACAATGCGCATGAGTTATTGAATGCGATTCACCGCGGCTTGCATTTATATTACAACCGTGAGCAATGGAATCAATTGATCAAGTGGATTATGTCATTGGACTTCAGCTGGGAAAAATCAGCGAGAGATTATGAAAAACTATATGCGGAAGTTGCATGTGTTCAAGTCCCTTATTAATCAAGCTGAATAATATCCTGATTTTGCGGATGGGCGAAATCGTCCGTCCGTAAAATCAGGAAGTTTGGTTATAGGTTGTATTACTTTTTAATGTTGATTTATGTAGTTTTGTTTGCTCGTTAATACAGCCTTATTTAAAATGCTGGGAGGAATCATCATGGAAGTAACGGAATTAAAAGATGAAATAAGGATAGGCATCGCTAATAAGCTGTCTCGACATTATGGTATTTCGGCAGAAGAGGCCACTACGTCACAAATGTACAAAGCATGTGCCAGAACAGTCCTTGATATACTTTTGGAAAAGCGCGCGAAGTTCAATAAGCAAGTTAAGCGCAGCAACAACAAAAAAGTATACTACTTATGCATGGAGTTTCTTGTAGGTCGTTCATTAAAAAACAACGTCTACAATTTAGGACTGAAGGAAGAATTTGAGGATGTGCTGTCGGAGTGGGACTTTAAGCTCGAGGACTTGTACGAGGAAGAGCCTGATGCAGGCTTAGGGAATGGCGGATTAGGTCGATTAGCATCCTGTTTCATGGACTCCCTTGCTACAATGGAATATCCGGCTATGGGATATTCGATTTGTTATGAGTATGGGTTATTTAAACAGAAAATCGTTGATGGCTGGCAAATGGAGCTACCAGATATATGGCTTCCTGGCGGAGATGTATGGCTGAATAAACGGAATGATTTGATTTTTCAAGTGAAATTTCAAGGGAGAGTCGAAGAAAAATGGTCTGAAAATGGCTTGACGATTGAGCATTTGGATTATGACGAAGTGGAAGCAGTTCCTTACGATATGATGATATCAGGAGCCGATTCTGACGGTGTCGCGGTATTGCGTCTATGGCGTGCCAGAGACATTAAAAACTTCGATATGAATTCGTTTGCGCAAGGTGATTACAACCGCGCGATGATGGAAAATACAAGTGCTGAATTGATCAACAAAGTATTGTATCCTTCTGATAATCATTTTGAAGGCAAAACATTGCGCCTGAGACAGCAATATTTCCTTGTATCCGCTTCCGTTCAAAACATTGTACGCGATCATATAAACCAATACGGTACATTGGCTAATTTCAGCGAAAAAGTCGCGATTCATATTAATGATACACATCCGGCGCTTTGTATACCTGAATTAATGCGTATTTTCATGGATGAGCATCATTATTCATGGGAAGATGCTTATAAAATGGTTAATGAATCGGTAACGTATACCAATCATACTGTATTAGCGGAAGCATTAGAAAAATGGCCTGCAGATTTAATTCAGCAGCAATTCCCGCGCATTTATGTCATCATAAAAGAGTTGAATGAACGGTTTTGCCACGGCATGTGGCTGAAATATCCGGGCAATTGGGAAATGGTTGAACGCATGTCTATTATTTCACATAATCAGGTATGGATGGCAAACCTCGCAGTAGCCGGCTCCAATCGTGTGAATGGTGTGTCCAAGCTACATTCTGAAATTTTGAAAGATGATGTATTTGCTGATTTTTATCGGGTTAATCCTGAAAAATTCACCAATGTTACAAACGGAATTGCTCATAGAAGATGGCTGTGCCAATCCAATCCTGAATTAACAGAATTGCTGGATGAATGTATCGGCGAATCTTATAAAAAAGATGCTAAACGATTGGGCGATTTCCGTCGCTATCACAGCAACAAAGCGGTTCTCCAGCAGTTGGAGCTGATTAAATATAATAATAAATTACGCTTTGCCGAACTGATGAAAACAAAAGGTGTCACAATCGATCCGCAATCGATGTTTGTTGTTCAGGCGAAAAGGCTGCATGAATACAAGCGCCAATTGCTCAATGCGCTGCGTATCATTTCCTTATACTTGGATCTGAAAGATAATCCGGATATGGAAATCGTTCCTCAGACGTTCTTGTTCGCGGCGAAAGCAGCTCCGGGCTACTACATCGCCAAGGAAGTCATTAAGCTGATTTGTCATTTAAGTGCAGAAATCGAGAAGGATCCTGTCATTCGTGAAAAAATTCGCGTTGTTTTCTTGGAAAACTATTGCGTGACGATGGCAGAGCATTTAATGCCGGCAACTGAACTGAGCGAACAAATTTCATTGGCTGGTAAAGAAGCGAGCGGTACCGGCAACATGAAAATGATGATTAACGGTGCTTTAACGCTCGGTACGTTGGATGGCGCCAATGTTGAAATTTCAGAAGCTGTGGGTCGAGATAATATTTTTATTTTCGGTATGCATGCCAATGAGGTCGAACGAAGATGGAAGGAAGGCTATGCCGCATCGTCTTATTATCACAATAATCCTAAAATTCGCCGCGTCGTTGACCAACTTCGTACCGGATTTAATGGTGAATCGTTCGAATCCATTTATCGCTACTTAATTGTAGGGGAATACGGAATCGGTGATCCATATATGTGCTTGGCTGATTTTGAGGACTATTTAAAGGTTCATCAAAAAGCGATGGAAGCCTATAAAGACCAACTGAAGTGGAACAGAATGTCACTCCTTAATATTGCGGGTGCCGAACGATTTGCGGCCGACCGCAGCATTAAGGAATATGCTGATCGTATTTGGGGGATCTCACCGCTTAAGTAAGGAGGTGGAATTGTGGAGATTTCAATTCGTTCACGGTTTAACCAGGGAAGCTTCCGCGAGCCTTCAGGAGCAGTTCCAAACAATTCGTCGATTGTTTTTGAGATTCAGGTTCCTCGTTCTTATGGGTTGAAGGAAACATCAATTGTTTGGATTACAGACGATGACGATGAATACCAATATATAAGAATGGGATGGAAAGGTATAAGCGGAGGCCGGGATATTTATGAGCAGCAAGTGGAAGTGAAGAAACAGGGCTTAGTCTGGTATTACTTCCAATTGAGGACGCTGTCTCAAGTACTGTATGTAGGAAAAGGAATTGATGGTCATATGGTGACAGAGGTTGAGCCTCCTTCTTGGCAGCTAACCGTGTATGATCAAGATTTTAAGACGCCTGATTGGATTAAGGGCGGCATTTATTATCATATTTTTGTCGATCGCTTTGCGAAGGAAGGCTCCGGCACTGTACGAAAAGATCAAAAACTGCGCTCTGATTGGGGAGGATTGCCGGAATATGCGCCAAATGAGCATGGCGAAGTCGTCAATAATGATTTCTTCGGCGGCAATTTGAAGGGGATTATTGCAAAGCTTCCGTATCTTCATTCACTAGGTGTAACGTGTATTTACTTAAGTCCGATTTTTGAGGCTTTTTCCAATCACAAATATGATACTGGCAATTATAAAACAATCGACCCATCGTTCGGTCATTTGCAAGATTTTCATAATTTGTGCGAATCTGCGATGAAACGGGGCATTCGAGTTATTCTCGATGGAGTATTTAACCATACCGGCTCTGACAGCATTTATTTCAATAAAAAAGGAAATTATC
>JBJFHH010000085.1:12203-16550 GCA_051893475.1 Bacillus sp. (in: firmicutes)
GTATTTAACCATACCGGCTCTGACAGCATTTATTTCAATAAAAAAGGAAATTATCCCTCGGTTGGTGCTTACCAATCGAAGGAGTCTCCTTACTATGATTGGTATAAATTTATCCACTTTCCCGATCAATATGAGTGCTGGTGGGGAATTGATACGCTGCCTGCCATAAATGAAGAAAATCCGGGTTACGAGGAATTTATCGCCGGAAAAGAAGGCATCGGCAGCAGATGGCTGCTAGAAGGAGCTTCCGGCTGGCGTTTGGATGTAGTCGATGAATTACCTGATCAGTTCTTGGAAAAATTTCGGGTGGCTGTCAAAGGCGCGGATTCAGAGGCGCTAATCATCGGTGAGGTTTGGGAAGATGCCTCCAATAAAATCGCATACGGTAAGCGACGTAACTACTTTTATGGTCAGCAGTTGGACAGTGTGATGAATTACCCGTTTAAAGATGCGATTATTCAATTTATCCGTTACCAGGATGCGAAGCATTTGCACAATGTGGTCACTTCAATCGTCAATAATTATCCGTCCCAAGTAGTGCATTGTTTAATGAATATGCTGGGCACTCATGATACGAGGAGGATTTTAACCGCGCTGGGCGGCAAAGAATTGCATCATGCCTCTAAAGATGTGAAGGCGCGCACGCATATGACAGAGGAAGAAAGAGAACACGGTATGGAATTATTGAAACTAGCTGTTTTATTGCAAATGACCTTGCCTGGTGTTCCATGCATTTACTATGGAGACGAGGCCGGAATGGAAGGGTACGAGGACCCGTTCAACCGCCGTTGTTATCCGTGGGACAGGGAAGAGTCACATTTACTGCATTGGTACAAAAAGCTTGGAAAAATTCGCAAAAAATGGTCTGTTTTTAAGGAAGGCTCTTATGAAACAATTCACTGCGACGATTCTGTTTTTATCTTTCAGCGCAGAAATGAAACAGAAAAAATCGTCGTCGGCATAAATCGTTCTGACAAGCCGTTTCGCTTAGAAGTAGAAAATAAATATGAAAATTTACTGCATCGGGATCCAGTTCGAAATAAATTTATCATCGAACCAAATGGCGCATGCGTGCTGGTACATAAAATCAAATAAACATAAAAGAAAAATTTCCATGGGATAGGAGTAATTGGCATGAAGCTTTATAAAGAAATGTTTGAAAAATGGATGAATAGTGAAGTTGTAGATGAAGGAACAAAACAAGAGCTAATGACTTTGGCAGGGAACGATGCGGAGCTTGAAGGCAGATTCTCCTCTATGCTTGATTTTGGAACAGCCGGGTTACGTGGAACAATGGGTGCAGGACTGCATAAAATGAATGTGTATACTGTTCGTTACGCAACGCAAGGCTTGAGCGATCTTATTTTGGCAAATGGTGAAGAAGCGGCAAGAAGAGGTGTTTGCATCGCTTATGACAGCCGTATTCATTCACAAGACTTTGCATGGGAAGCAGCATGCACATTAAGCGCCAACGGCATTTCCGTTTATTTGTTTGATGAGTTGAGACCGACTCCGGAACTTTCTTTCGCCATCAGAGAGTTCGGTGCGATTGCCGGCATCAATGTTACAGCGAGCCACAATCCGAAAGAATACAATGGTTATAAAGTGTACTGGGAAGACGGTGCGCAATTACCGCCTCAACATGCGAAGCAAATTTCTGACCGCTTGAGCGAAATCGACATTTTCGCTGATGTAAAAACATGCTCACGTGAAGAAGCGTTAAATAAACAGCTTGTAACAATTGTCGGTAAGGAATTTGATGAAAAATACATCACGAAAGTACTAGGCGAATCTGTCGGCAAACAATATGTCGAGCAAGCAGCCGATACATTCAAAATGATTTATACGCCGATTCACGGAACAGGCTATCGTTTAGTGCCGGAAGTGATGAAACGTTTAGGCATCAAGCATTTGCTGACTGTTGAAGAGCAAATGCAGCCGGACGGTAACTTCCCGACAACAAAATCTCCTAACCCGGAAGAAAAAGATGCGCTTCGTTTGGCAATTGAACTAGCGAAAGAAGAAAATATTGACTTGATTGTCGGCACAGATCCGGATGCTGACCGTGTCGGTATTGCGGTTCGTGACAACAGCGGCGAATATGTAACGTTGACAGGTAACCAAATCGGTGTCTTGCTGCTGGACTATTTGATTCAAAGTCGTAAAGCGAACGGTACGTTGAAAGACAATGCAGTCGTTATTAAAAGTATTGTTTCAACAAATATGGCGAAAAGCATTGCCGAGCAAAACGGTGTACATTTAATGGACGTACTGACAGGCTTCAAATTCATCGGTGAAAAAATTAAAGAATTTGAAACAACGAACGAATACAGCTTCTTATTTGGTTTTGAGGAAAGCAACGGCTATTTGGCAGGAACTTACGCACGTGATAAAGATGCGATTGTCGCTTCGATGCTGATTGCGGAAATGGCTTGCTATTATCAATTAAAAGAAATGAATTTATATGAAGCATTAAATGTTTTATATACAAAATACGGCTTCTTCGAAGAACAATGCGTATCGATTACAATTGGTGGCTTAAACGGCTTGGAAACAATGAAAGGCATCATGAGCAGTCTGCGCCAAACTCCGCCGACAGCTTTTGCAGGCATTGAAATCGCGAAAGTAAGAGATTATCAATCAGGCAAAGTAGTCAACGTGGAAAACGGTGAAGAGCAAGAAACCGGCCTTCCGAATGCCGATGTGCTGTTCTATGAATTAACAGACGGTTCAGCAGTGATCGTTCGTCCATCCGGAACAGAGCCGAAGCTAAAACTTTATATCATGGTAAAAGCAGATTCTAAACCGGAAGCTGCTAGCAAGAAAGAACAATTAGTGCAGGACAGTAAGTCTCTAATAGGGAAGTTGAGTGAAAATGACATCTGCATCTAAGCGATATCAACGAACAGCCGGCGTTTTATTGCCTATTTTCTCCTTGCCGGGAGATTTCGGAATCGGGGTTTTAGGCAAGGAGGCGCGAGCATTTGCTGACTTTCTCGTATCTGTCGGGCTTCACGTATGGCAAGTGCTGCCGACTGTTCATGCCGGGGCGGGAAACTCTCCATATTCGGGAGTTTCCGCCTTTGCCGGCGATCCGCTTTACATTGACCCGGAATCGCTTTTTGAACAAGGGTTAATAACAGAAGAAGAACTGGCATCAGCTTATTATTTGAAAGGGCAGCATACAGTCGATTATGAATGGCTGGCGGCACATAGACCCGCTTTATTGAGAAAAGCGTTCATTCGCATCACGCCTGCTATCCAGGAGAAAATCAAGCAATTTCAAGAAGAGAATGCCTATTGGCTCGATGATTATGCGTTGTTCATGACATGCAAAGAAAAGGACTTGGAAGTGACAAGCAAGTCGCTTTTGACCGAGGCACAAATTCAGTCTTTGAAGAGTGACGATATGTATTCTTACTATTGCTTTTTGCAATATGAATTTTACCGGGAATGGTCGCTTTTGAAAGAATACTGTAACGAAAAGGGCATCGGTTTGATTGGCGATTTGCCGATTTATGTTTCCCATGACAGCTGTGATGTGTGGGCAAATCCGGAGTTGTTCCTGCTCGATGATGATCTTGAGCCTATCGGTATTTCCGGCACACCTCCCGACTATTTTGCCGAGGAAGGGCAGTGCTGGGGCAATCCGCTTTATGATTGGACTGAGATGGAAAAAGAAGACTATCAATGGTGGATTGAACGCATCTCCTTTCATTTGAAGCATAATGATGCGATGCGCATCGATCACTTCCGCGCCTTTGAAAAGTATTGGTACATTCCTGCTGATGAAGGACTAGCGAAGAAAGGGCGCTGGGAAACCGGACCCGGACTCAAGCTGTTCGAGTTATATGAGAAAAAATATGGTCCGGCGCCGATTATTGCCGAAGATCTCGGCACGGTCGATGAGAACTTTTTTAAGTTTCTTGCGCAAAGCGGCTATCCAGGCATGAGAGTGATGCAATTCGCCTTTGACGGTTCGGATACGATGCATCTTCCGCATAATTATGTTCATCATACTGTTGCCTACACCGGCACGCATGATAACAATACAACGCTCGGCTGGATTTGGGAGGCAGCTCAAGGTGAGCGTGAACGCGCCATCAATTACTGTAACATCCCAAGAAGCCACTGGGGCGAGGGCGGCCCTCATTCGCCTGCCTGCCAGTCGTTTTTGCGGACACTGTACCAATCTGTCGCCAATATCGTCGTCGCGCCGCTTCAAGACTTTTGCGGCTTCGGTGCCGACACGCGCACCAACATTCCAGGTGAAGCGCTCCATAATTGGAATTTTCGCTTTACAAAGGAAAATATCGATTCGATTGACCGCGACTTTCTGAAAATGCT
>JBJFHH010000086.1:0-3942 GCA_051893475.1 Bacillus sp. (in: firmicutes)
ATATAAATGACCGGCAAGCCAGGATTTTCATTGGCTTGCCGGTCATTTATTTTACATACAATTCATATAAGTAGGCTGTCCATTTACAGTGAGCATTGCTTCTTAGATTTTTCAACAAACCTTGAATGACAGCGGGGGGTAAGTGAGGCTCTTTCAAATTGCTTAATAGCAGTTCTAATGATTGCTTGGTAATTGAATCTGTAGACTCTGATATTTTTTGCGAAAGCATCTCGATTAGTTGTTCTTTTGCAGGTGATAAACAAGTCATCAGATTACCATCATTCAGAATTTCTTCTGTAACAATCGGTATGGTAGCGTATTTTGCGAGAATTTTTGTCTTTTCCACTAATGATTCGCACAGCAAATCCAGATTAACCGGATAGTGATAAATTAAGAATAGCTCGGCATAATGCTTGATAAAGCCTTTGATGTTGAAAACGAGATCAGCCCGCATGTTGTTGTTTAGTTCAGGGAATTGCCGGTCAACAAGCGAGAAAAGAATGGCTGTTGTAAATTGATCGTATTCTCTCAACAGCTCCAGTATTTCGATATCAAAGGAAGGTAACTGCTCTTTCAAGAAAATTTTAGCGAAGTCAGCATACTTTTGCTGATCCGTAAAAATGGTGTGATAAAAATGATACAATAATTCATCGTTATTTTTTTCACTATTGACCGATTGTTCAATATCACTGATGATTTGACCGATGAAATGCTCAATTAAATCAAAAATCAGTTCTTTTTTTGATTTATAAGAAAGATAGAAAGCTCCCTTTGAAATGCCGCATCTTTCGGTAATCTGCTGAACCGAAGTAGCTTCAATACCGTTTTCTGCGAATAATTCCAACGCTTTGTCCATTATTAATTGCTTTTTAACCATCTATAACACTCCTAGCTCTTTAGTTGACAACTGACCAACTAGTCATTATTATAGGTAATTGTAAGAATAAAGTCAATTTAATGAATGTGGTCAATTATTTGAAAATAGCGAGAAAAGGTTGGTGTGAAAGTGAAGGGTTTAGTGAATTTTGTTCTGAAGAATAAGTTGGCTGTGTGGTTATTGACGATTATCATCACTGTATCCGGTATTTATTCCGGAACAAAAATGAAAATGGAGTCGATTCCAGACATCTCCATTCCGTACTTAATTGTAATGGGTGTCTATCCGGGAGCAACTCCTGAGCAAGTGATGGATGAAATCTCGATTCCGATGGAGAAAGCGATAGAAGGTCTGGAAGACGTAAAGGCTGTGTATTCTACTTCTTCTTCTAACGTTTCTCAAGTTCAGATCGAGTATGAATATGGCGTTGATATGGACGAGAAAAAACGTCAGCTTGAATCAGCTCTTGATGGTGTGACAATGCCGGAGGATGCGCAAGAGCCATCAATCATGGCAATCAGCATGAATATGATGCCGGTATTGGCATTATCAATCAGCAGCTCCGAAGAAGATATTGTTGAATTGACTTCGACAGTAGAAGATGTCGTATTGCCGAAAATCGAAAAGATTGACGGTGTAGCTTCTGCGACGATTACAGGCCAACACATTGAAGAAGTTGCTTTTACATACAATGAAGCAAAAATGGCTGAGCTTGGATTGACAGAAGATACAGTAAAACAAATGGTTCAAGCGAGTGATATGGGCGTTTCTTTAGGTCTGTATGAGTTTGAAGAAGGTAAAGAAGCGGTTTATGTCGATGGCAAGGTTACGACAGTGGATGGCCTGAAAGAAATCCTGATTCCTGTAACGCCTTCAGCAACAAATCCATCGCCATTCGTAAAACTTGGTGAAATCGCATCAATTGAAACAGTCGGCAAAGTAGAATCTGTTTCCCGTACAAACGGTGAGGATGCAATTACGATTCAAATCGTAAAAGGACAGGAAGCAAATACAGTTACAGTCGTAAATGCTGTTAAGGAACTGATTGACGATGAAGAAAAGGCGATTGATGGTCTGACAATCGATGTCACACTTGACCAAGGTGAGCCGATTGAAGAATCTGTATTTACAATGCTTGAAAAAGCAATCTTCGGCGGTTTAATTGCGATTCTGATTATCCTGCTGTTTTTACGAGACTTTAAATCTACTATTATCTCAATTATTTCGATTCCGGTTTCGATTTTCATTGCATTATTGCTGTTGAACTGGATGGATATCACATTGAACATCATGACGCTTGGTGCTATTACGGTAGCAATCGGACGTGTTATCGATGACTCGATTGTTGTTGTAGAAAATATTTACCGACGCATGCACCTGAAAGAAGAAAAACTTCGCGGGCGCGCACTAATTCGTGAAGCGACGCTTGAAATGTTCAAGCCGATTTTATCTTCTACATTAGTTACAGTGGCGGTATTTGCACCGCTAATTTTTGTAGGAGGAATGGTCGGAGAACTGTTTATGCCGTTCGCATTAACGATGACATTCGCACTTGGAGCGTCATTGCTAGTTGCGATTACAATCGTACCGGCACTTTCGCATTTCTTATTCCGTAAAAATTTATACGGTAAGAAAGCGGAAAGCAATCATAAAGAAGTCGGTAAACTGGCGCTTTGGTATAAAGGCGTCTTGGCAAAAGTTTTGAACCATAAAATCATTACATCGATTATTGCGGTTGTATTGCTTGTCGGTTCAATCGGTTTAATGCCATTAATCGGCTTCAGTTTCATGGGCTCTCAAGAAGAAAAAGTCATGTATTTAACATATACACCGGCGACAGGCGAGCTTGAGGATGAAACATTAGCTAACGTTGAAGTTGTTGAAGAAGAATTAATGAAACATGAAGATATCGATATCGTTCAACTTTCGATCACAGATTCAAGCAGCACGGATTCTGCGGCTATGATGATGGGCGGAGGCGCTGGCGGTGCGCTCATGTATTTAATCTTTGATCCGGATACAGAAAACTTCTCGGAAGAAAAAGAAAAAATCGAAGAATATGTTTTTAATATCGGTCAAACTGGCGAATGGAAATCACAGGACTTCTCTTCAATGAGCGGCATGTCTTCAAATGAAGTCAGCTACACTTTATACAGTGAAGATTTAGATGATTTAAATGAAGCAGCGAAACAAGTGGAAGATGCTCTGACAGAAGTAGATGGTTTGGAAGATATCACTTCTGATGCAGAAAACCCATATGTAGAACATGTCTTTAAAGTTGATCAAGCAAATGTTCTTCAATACGGTCTGACGACAGCACAAATTGTCATGGCACTATCATCAAGTTCATCAGCTGAAGTATTGACAACAATTGAGCACGATGGTGAAGAAATCAATGTTGTCGTTCAGCGTGAAGCAGCATCAGAGCCTAAAACAATTGAAGAATTATTAGCAACAGAAATTGAAACAGGTATCGGTACAGCGATGCCATTATCACAATTGATAACAGTGGAAGAAGGCACAACGCTAAACTCACTTGCTCGTTCTGAGGGTGAATACTATACAACTGTATCCGGAACAATTTTGGATGACGACATTTCAAAAGCAACATCTGCTGCTGATGAAAAAGTCGATGAACTGGATCTTCCGAAAGGTGTGACGCTTGGTGTAGCCGGTGTTGCAGCTGATATGGCGGAAACATTTACACAGCTTGGACTTGCAATGATTGCGGCAATCGCGATTGTATATTTCATTCTTGTTGTGACATTCGGTGAAGGTTTAGCTCCATTTGCGATTCTGTTCTCTCTACCGTTCGCGGTAATTGGTTCATTCGTTGGTCTATTTGTAACAGGACAAACGATTTCTGTATCGGTTATGATGGGTCTGTTAATGTTAATCGGTATCGTCGTAACGAATGCTATCGTTCTCGTCGACCGAATTATTCATATGGAGCATGACGGCATGAACATGCGCGATGCGATTCTCGAAGCAGGAGCAACTCGTCTTCGACCGATCCTGATGACAGCAATCGCGACAATCGGCGCAATGCTTCCAATGGCATTCGG
>JBJFHH010000087.1:0-3937 GCA_051893475.1 Bacillus sp. (in: firmicutes)
TTTACGGGCGTGTGTCCGTAAACGATGGTGGCTTTGCCTTTGTAGTATTTGGCCCAGTTTCGGCGCACGGGTGAGCCGTCTGCATGCTTTTCACCGGTAATGTCGCCGTACAGTACGAATGTTTTCACTTTCTTATCGTTGCGACCGATGTAGTCAGCTCGGATGCCGGCGTGGGCAATGACTAATTTGCCATCGTCCAGTGTCGCATAGAGCGGACTGTTTTCATATAATTTCTTGAAGGTTGCCGCGATATGATTGCGTTCTTTCGGAGTGAGCGCCTCCAGTTCGGCAACGGTTGTTTCCAAACCGTGTGCAACCGTTACATTTCGTCCGAGGAAATAGCGATACAACTTATCGCAATGGTTGCCGGGAACGTAAACAGCTTTTTTGGCTTTGACCAAGCTGGCTACGATTTCAATGACAGCAAGCGAATGCGGACCGCGGTCGGTCAGGTCGCCGACGAAGGCGAGTGTGCGGTTAGGGTGCAGCGGCAAGCCGGAGCTCCAGTCATATCCAAGCTGAACGGTTAACGTTTTAAATTCATCATAACATCCGTGGATATCGCCAATAATATCGTATTGCAATTGAAAACATCTCCTTGCATAATAATTGCCAAAAGTTAAGGGGGGTTAACTGTATTTGATTTTAACATAATATTGTTAACTAACAAAAATGCCATCTGATTTACAAATTCTTAGCGACAATCGGTATTGATTTTGATAGTATAATTTAGGTGTGAAGGAGAGCAAGTTCAGGAGAGGAGGTACAAGAATGACTGAAATAATTGAAAAAGATACACATATTATCGATGATGACCTATTAATTTCAGCGTTGCGTGATGATCAGCTTGATTTGTTTCGGCAGGAGTTCATGGAATTGCATGCTTACGACCAGGCACAATTTTTCTCGAAATTAGAAGGTGATTATCGATCGAGAATTTATCAATATTTATCGCCTCAGGAAATGGCGGAAGTATTTGAGAATCTTGAGATTGATGAAGAGCAGTATGCAGAAATTTTATCGGAAATGAATCCTTCCTACGCGGCGGATATGCTAAGTCATATGTCTGCCGATAATGCGGTTGACGTTATGAACGAGATCGATAAGGAGCAGGCCGTCTCGTATTTGACGATTATGGATGATGAAGCTGCTCATGAGATTAAGGAATTGCTTCATTATGAAGAGTATACAGCCGGAAGTATTATGACGACGGAGTTTATCGCGATTCCGGAAAATCAGACTGTGCGCTCGGCGATGCAAACGTTGCGTAAGGAAGCGCCTGATGCTGAAGTGATTTACTATGTGTATGTAATCGATGATGAGAAGCGTCTTACCGGTGTTATTTCGCTTCGTGACTTAATTATTAGTGATGACGATACGATGATTTCTGAAATTAAGAGCGAGCGGGTTGTCGCTGTTTCGGTTGGTGATGATCAAGAAGAAGTAGCCCGGACGATGAAGGACTATGATTTCTTGGCGGTTCCGGTTGTTGATTTTCAAAATCACCTGCTCGGTATCATTACTGTCGATGATATTATGGACGTAATGGATGAAGAGGCGTCTGATGACTATTCAAAACTGGCCGGGGTTTCCGATATGGACCGGGTCGACCGCAATCCGTTAATTGCAGCGAAGAAGCGTCTTCCTTGGCTTGTTATTTTATTATTTTTAGGATTGGTGACAGCAAGTTTAATTTCACGTTTTGAGTCTGCATTAGAGCAAAAAGCAATTTTAGCGATTTTTATTCCATTGATTGGCGGTATGGCCGGTAACTCAGGGACTCAAGCGCTTGCCGTTGCCGTTCGAGGTCTTGCGACAGGGGATATAGAAGAACAGAGCAAATGGCGTCTGATTATCCGTGAGGCAGGCACAGGCTTTATTACCGGAGCCACTTGCGGTCTGACGATTTTGCTTGTTATCTATGTTTGGCAAGGAGATGCAGTACTCGGCTTTTTGGTGGGAATGTCGATTATGGCGACGATTATTGTGGCGACTTTGGCGGGATCGCTCGTGCCGCTTTTGATGCATAGGTTAAAAATTGACCCGGCTGTTGCCTCAGGCCCATTCATTACAACGATATCCGATATTATTAGTATTTTAATTTATTTCGGCATGGCCACGATGTTTATGGGCTACTTGCTGTGAGGAAAAGGTCACTTTTTTAGTGGCCTTTTTTATTTCTCTTTTCATGGAGTGAGTTTTACTTTATAATAAGTTATAGTATCAGGTGCTAATATCTTGTTTTAATATAGGAGGAACGTGAGAATGACGCTTTCTTTATCGGGTAAAAAGTTTGTGGTAATGGGTGTTGCGAATAAACGAAGCATTGCTTGGGGGATTGCACGTTCACTGCATAATGCAGGGGCGGAGTTGATTTTTACATATGCGGGAGAAAGAATGGAGAAAAGTGTGAAGGAGCTGGCTGAATCGCTGAACTCTTCATATACGGTACTTCCGTGTGATGTAACGAGTGATGAGGACATTCAAAGATGCTTTGCTTCTATTAAGGAAGCGGTAGGAACGATTCATGGGATTGCACATTGCATTGCTTTTGCCAATAAAGAGGAACTGACGGGAGAGTATATGAATACGACTCGTGAAGGCTTCTTGCTTGCTCATAATATTAGTTCTTATTCTCTGACGGCGATTGCAAAAGAGGCGAGAGGGATTATGACAGAAGGCGGAAGTATTGTGACGCTAACGTATTTGGGCGGCGAGCGTGTTGTGTCTAACTATAATGTCATGGGTGTGGCGAAGGCTTCATTAGATGCGAGCGTTAAGTATTTGGCAAGCGATCTTGGGAAGGATGGAATCCGTGTAAATGCCATTTCTGCTGGACCGATTCGTACATTGTCCGCAAAAGGTGTCGGAAACTTTAACTCGATTTTGAAAGAAATCGAGGAGCATGCGCCGCTTCGTCATGTGACGACGACAGAAGAGGTCGGTGACACGGCGCTGTTCCTGTTCAGCGATTTATCAAGGGGAATTACAGGTGAATTGCTTCACGTTGATTCCGGCTATCATATTCTTGCGCGTTAATATAAGAAAATGTAAGCTCATCACTACTTTACGGTGATGAGCTTTTTGTATACAGCCAACTTGTACAATGGCATATTTTTGACTTGGCTGAATATGTATCGTTATAGAAATGAAATTTATTTAGGGCTGGGCGCTGGCGATTTTTTACTAGCGTAAGGCTTGCAAGGTGTCTGAAAGAATTTTCATCAGGAGGGAAGCCATGAGTAAGAAAAACGAGGAAAATGAAAAGAAGCCGTATATGTACATTGTTCAGCCGGAAATTTCTCCTCCAGATCCTAATATGCAATCACAATATCGTGCCATTGTCGGTGAAGATGATATAAAAGTTGTTGAAATGGAGAAAGAGGATGTGGTTGATGAAATTCGCATTATTAGCAGTGAAGAAGTGGCTGCTGATACGGTAGGTGTTGAAGATGAGCTGGTGGTTGAGATGTCGACAGCTGTTGTTGCCAATGAAGCTGTGGAAGAAAAACCTAAGAAGAAAACATTTTCCGAGATGACAAAGGAAGAGATTGTTTTGTTCTTGGCGAGAATGCCGAGTGTTGTGCCTAAACCGGTATGTATGTTTACGATTGATGGCGAGAAGATTCGCGGTCAGGTTGAAAAACAGAAAGGCGACATATTTTTATTGAAGCTGCAGTTTTCTGAGGGCAGTGAACTCCTTCAGGTAAGGATGGAGGATATTGTGGATATCGAGGTGGAAAATTTATAAAAAGAGGCTACTGAGAGTTGCAGTAGCCCGATAAATTGTTAATGAGTAAATACTGCAGGTAAGCATGACACTGAAGTAAAGTCTTTCAAATCAACTGTCACAAAAATACCTGTACGAACAATCTTTTTGCTGTTCTCTAATTTTCTTAAGAATTCATTGAATTCAGAGCGGCGATCTCTGTCAAAA
>JBJFHH010000088.1:0-3932 GCA_051893475.1 Bacillus sp. (in: firmicutes)
CGATGGAGGGACCAATCTTCCTTAGAAATGACAAACTGATGACGACCATCAACCGGCATGCTATTTCCCCTCCTATTACCTTGTATTTTTATATCATATGCATGACTGTCCGCTGTTTTGCTTATTTTTTTGAAAATAAGATAATAGCCTAACAAAAAAATCGAGCTTAAAATTGTACGAATGGGTCTTTTATATGAGAAAGTCATAAGGGGAGGGATTTTCATATGACTCTGATCAAAGATATTAAATATGATTTTCATCCGGTTTATGAGCATGTTCAAAATACTCTGGAGACCGTTGAAGCGTCCGGCGGGGCTATGATGATCATTCATAACGACCAAATTGTTTCGGAAGCTTATTGGGGTACATATACGCATGGTACCGATTCGAAGCCGATTCAGGAGGATTCTCAATTTCACCTGGCCTCCGTTCGAAAAAGCTATATCGCTTTGGCGGCCGCTTATGCTATTTATCATAAATTTATTCATTCTATCGAGGATAAAGTAACAGACTATTTGCCGTCACTTTCAGCGGATGTGTTTGACAGCGTCACCATTCGGCATTTGCTTACCCACACGCACGGATTAAAAAATATGTTCGGCAATATCGTGAGGGAATTCCCTGCCGGAGAAGGCTGGTCATACCGCGGTGTCGGTGTCCGCCTGCTCACTGACCTTATTCAGCAAGCAACAGGAAAAACGATTGCTGAAATTGTGACGGAACTTGTCATTGAACCTTTAAACCTAAAGGAAACCGGCTGGTATGGAGAACAGAAACCGAATTTAGTCAAAGTGTTGCGCGATCATAATGATCCTTTCTATTATTGGAGCGACAGCACAGACGGCGACAAAATGAATATGTACGTTTCAGCAAGAGAGCTGGCATATTGGGGCTATCTACATTTAAACGAAGGAGTCATTAACGGAAAGCAAATCGTACCAAAAGAGATGATTCAAATGGCGACATCCTTGCAAAGTCCACCAGCTCTTCATGAAAGCTTTCCAAGACACGGATTTTTATGGTATGTGAAAGATGCCCATTCTATACAGCAGAGCGAAATCGGCGATACTGTGCCTCAAGGCTCCTATCAGCTTCTCGGCTATACCGGCGTTGCCTTGCTCGTGATTCCGGAGCATAATCTTGTCGCAGTCCGCATGACGAACCGCTTTGGATCTCCCTTCGGCTATAACTACTTACCGGATATCCGCTCATTCGGTGATACGATCATGTCCTGCTTATAACGAAAAAGCTTGTCCATTTTGTCGGACAAGCTTTTTTCATTATACAGTATGCAGCAAGTTCGTTTCCCGATTAAAAATCTCCAGCTGTTTCGCCTGCTTAATATTATCAATCATTTCCGTGATGAATGATTGTCCGGCAAAGCCCGGATCAACAGTCATAATCGTCAATTTATCAATTAAATGAATATACTCGCTTATGTATGATAGTGATGTTGCCGGATTCAGCACGATTCCAACTTTTCTTCCGGCATCCTTAATTCGATGAATCAGTCTGAATGCATCGCGACGAAACCTACTGCTGCGGATCGGATTTCAATCCTTGTTTCTTCAACTCTTTATTCGTCAGCATCTCGTCCATTTGCTTGCCAAGCTCTTTTACTTCTTGCCAATTGCGTGCCATCGAACCGCTTTCAGGAACTTCATTTTTCGCAATTGCCATCTTCTCATTAAAAATCATCTGCAACACTCCTTGGCGAATAGTATATGCGTTTAATCGCTCAAGGATATGTGGAAAAAGGGCCCTTTTTAAGAGGCCCTCATCACCACCTTATCGATTCAATAAGCTTCCGACATAGCGCAGCAATTCATTTGCCGACGTCGTATTATATCCGTGTTCATCAACAAGTCGAGCCACAACTTCATTAATTTTCTTAAGCTGCTGTTCATCCGGCGTTTTGCTGGATGTTGTAATTTTTACGACATCCTTCAAATCAGCAAACAGCTTCTTCTGGATTGCCTCACGCAAACGGTCATGCGAATTGTAATCAAAACGTTTTCCTTTACGGGCAAAGGCTGAAATCCGGATTAAAATTTCTTCACGGAATGCTTTCTTCGCATTTTCCGAAATACCGATTTGCTCTTCAATCGAGCGCATCAGTTTTTCATCAGGGGTAATTTCTTCACCTGTAAGCGGATCGCGAAGCTTCGATTTATTGCAGTATGCCTCGACGTTATCTAAGTAATTATCCATTAATGTTTTCGCCGATTCTTCATACGAATATACAAATGCTTTCTGCACTTCCTTCTTGGCAATCGAGTCGAATTCCTTCCTTGCCAATGAGATGTAATTTAAGTACTTTTCTCGCATTTCATTCGTAATTGACGGATGCTGATCCAAGCCTTCTTTCAAACTTCTCAGCACATCAAGCGCATTGATGGACGGTACTTCCTTGCGAATGATTGTGGAAGAAATCCGGTTAATGACATATCGCGGATCAATGCCTGACATCCCTTCATCCTGATATTCCTTCTTCATTTCATTGACGTCCGCCGCATTAAAGCCCTCGACATTTTCGCCATCGTACAATCTCATTTTCTTCACGAGGTCAATATCGCCCTTCTTCGATTCCTTCAAGCGCGTCAAAATCGTGAACATCGCTGCAACGCGCAATGTGTGCGGTGCAATATGAACATCGCGCACATCGCTTTCGCCAATCATTTTTTCATAAATCTTCTCTTCTTCACTTACCTTCAAATTGTATGGCACCGGCATGACGATAATCCGCGAGTGAAGTGCTTCATTTTTCTTATTGGAAATAAAGGCGCGATACTCCGTTTCATTCGTATGTGCTACAATGAGCTCATCTGCTGAAATGAGTGCGAATCGCCCCGCTTTAAAATTCCCTTCTTGTGTCAGTGAAAGCAAATGCCATAAAAACTTCTCGTCACACTTCAGCATCTCCTGAAACTCCATAATACCGCGGTTGGCTTTATTAAGCTCACCGTCAAAACGATAGGCACGCGGATCAGATTCCGAACCGAATTCGGCAATCGTCGAGAAATCAATGCTTCCCGTCAAATCCGCAATATCCTGCGATTTCGGATCGGACGGACTGAATGTTCCGATGCCGATTCGTTTATCTTCCGACAAAAAGATTCGTTCAACAAGCACATCTTCAATTCTGTTGCCATATTCCTTTTCAAGCCTCATCATATTGAGCGGTGACAAATTGCCTTCTACCCTGATTCCATATTCATCAAAGAAGTCATTGCGCAAATGCATAGGTATGAGGTGTAAAGGATCTTCATGCATCGGGCAAGATTTGATTGCGTAAATCGCTCCCTGATCGGTATGGGAATACTGCTCTAACCCTCTTTTCAACATGCTGACGAGCGTTGATTTCCCGCCGCTGACCGGACCCATCAGCAGCAAAATCCGCTTGCGGACATCCAATCTTTTGGCAGCTGGATGAAAATACTCTTCGACTAAGCGCTCCAACGACTCCTCCAATCCAAACATTTGACTGCTGAAAAAACGGTAGCTTCTCTTGCTGTCGACCTCTTCAATACCGGCATCCTTGATCATATTGTAAACTCGCGAATGTGCTGACTGAGCAATCCAAGGTTTTTCTTTCAAAAGCTCTAAATACTCTGCGAAGGTACCTTCCCACTTTAACTTCTGTTCTTCTTCTCTATATCTCTCGATTTTTCTTAAAATATCCATTTCAGGAACCTCCCCTGGTTTTTTCAGAGATGTTACTCTTACTCTATGCAGGCAAATCCTCAATCATGATTGCAAAAATAACTAAGCCCTAAATGTCCAAAAAAAGCCATAGTTTATCTTTCGGCAACCCAAAAATTCCTATATAATGGATTTATATGTTAAAAATGGATGGGTTAAAACTTAAAAGGGGGATAAAAAATGGGCATTACATTAATCTCATTAGTCAGCCTTGCATTTTTAGTCGCCAT
>JBJFHH010000089.1:0-3886 GCA_051893475.1 Bacillus sp. (in: firmicutes)
ATCGAAGCCACCCATTCAACAAATTGTTTCTTAGGATAATAGGTCGTTCCATTCAAAGTGATTTTCGGAATATCAGGATGTTCATTTAATAAGGCCTTTATTTCATTCGTGCTAAGATTGAGCAGCATTTCCAAATCGCTTTCCTGTAAAAATGTATAATAGTCAACCTCTTTTTTCGGCTGCCTGAAATTTTGCAAACCATTTCCTATGTATTTCCCCATTAACGCAAGACCGACTGCAATACAAAACAGCCCGAAACCGATACCTGAAATTTGCAGTTCCATTTTGAACCTCCTCCTTTTAGTTATGAGTTATTCTTCTTCCTCATGGTCCGAGAAAAATGAGAATAAGCATCAACCCAATATTAATCACGAGCAGTAATTTTCCGAATAGATTTTGGATCATATAAACAGAAAAAATAGTCGCCATAATAAAAGTGGAAATGCCGACAATCGAAGGGAAATAAGGGAAATCTAAAATGCCTGTCATCGGGACGAAGTTAATGAATAGGCCGGTAAAAATAAAGAGAAGCGTGAATATTAGCGCCATTGTGTTGCAAATATAAGTGCTAAGGTTTTTTAAATGTTGTTTTTCATAATGAGCTTCAGACAATGTGTTCCCTCCTATTATTTCTCTCTTTGAATATAATACCATATTTTGAATAATCAGACATTTTTCGGAATAAAAAAAGCGTTAATCGACTAGGATTAACGCTTTGTAAGTTGGGGGACAGCTATACGGTCCCATTAATTCACTTATTCTGAAGCTGATTGAGTGATTCCGCTTTCGACATCATCGTTTGTGAAAGTGCGGTATGTTTCGCTGATTACTTCGCCGTCGTCATCTTTCAACGTGAATGTTAGTGTATAAGTGCCTTTTTGCTTAGTCTGCAGAACGCCGGAATAGATGTATTCCTCGCCAGGAACTACTTCGCCTTCTTCAGCAGTTGTTCTTACTTTGTATTCAGGGCGCATGATTTGAGTCAATAATCCTGGTTCGTTAATGGTTACGTATAAGTGCCCCGGCTCTTCCACTTCGATTTTACCGTTAAAAGTTGCTCTAGTGTCAGCAATATGACGGCCTAATTCGAAGTCGCCAAGAGTAATGTTTTCTTCTTTAACCCCATTTTGATCCTTTGGCTCAGTTTCCATGATGGAGCAACCTGATAGAACAGTTACGCCGATTAATGATGCTGCAATAAATTTTTTCATAATTATACCCCTCCGCAAATTCCGTAATCTTTAAAAATGGAATTCACTTAAAATAGTAAATTTTATTTTTTATATTGGCAAAATTACGGATATTTCAGCGGTACGCGAAGACCCATAAAGAATCATCCATATCCCCATAACAAGACAATCTCTTAGGAAATCACCTGTCCCAACTTGAACAAATGCCCGGTGACCACGCTCACCAAACAAAGCCTCACTCTATAAAATTGCCCATTTATATGAATATTACCAAACAAAAGTATGTTTGCAAAATAATATGAATTTGGGTGCCTGTCACCACCCGGATTTTGTCGAAGGATTTTTCGGGCGGTGACAGGCACGCCCCGGAATTTGTCGAAAAAATTCCGGGGCGATTTGCTCCTTTTGGGTTGTTTTTTTGTATAACAATGGTGAGATGTTTGGGGAAGGGTGAGGGGTTATGGGTGATATTGGTTCTGTGCGTGTTTTTAGTCAGGAGTTGGCGGTGAAGGTTGGGATGAATGAGGCGATTTTGCTGCATCAGATTCATTATTGGTTGCAGATTAGTGAGCATGAGTACAATGGGCGCAAGTGGGTGTTCAATACATATGCCGATTGGCAGAAGCAGTTCCCTTATTGGTCGTTGAATACGGTGAAGCGGATTGTCATGCGGCTTGAGAAAATGGGTTTGCTGCTGTCGGATAATTTTAACAAGGTGAAAATGGACCGGACGAAGTGGTACAGCCTTGATTACGAGAAGCTGCGGGAATTGGACGATAGCTATGCGGAAGCAGGAACGGAGATGGAATCAGTTTGGTCGGATGAAGAGGAATTGGATGAGCTATTCATTTGCTCAAAAGGAGCCGTAGAACAGCCCGCGAAGAGTAAAGCAATACCAAAGAGTACTACAAAGATTACTGCAGAAAAAGAAAAAAATATAAAAAAAAGCCAGCTGATTGCCGAAGTGATTGCCTACCTGAACGAGAAGACGAACAGCTCCTATAAGCCTGCAGTGAAGAAAACTCAAGGTTTGATTTCTGCCAGATGGAGAGAAGGCTTCACTTTGGAGGATTTTAAGAAAGTGATTGATATCAAGACAGAGCAATGGGGAGAGGACCGGTATTGGTCAAAATATTTACGTCCCAGCACTTTATTCGGCACACGATTTGAGTCTTACTTGAACCAGAAATATGCCAGTGATGAGATGAGAGAGGAGGATTTTGACTTTGATGACTAAAAAGCAGCTATATGAAATCGGCAAGCTGATGAAGCGTTATTATGAGCAAGTGAAATTTGATCAGGAGAAGCTAGATGCGTGGTATGAAATTTTACAGGACTATGATTTTGAAACAGTGAAGGCGAATTTGGAGGCGTATGTGAAGCATTCTGATTTTCCGCCGAAAATAAAGGATTTGATTGCTGAAGGGGAGAAGCAGCATTCAATCGTGCCGGGCTATGAGGAAACAGTGGTATTACTTGCAGACATGGAAACGGGTTCTCCGAGCGAGGTTGCGCAGCAGGAGTTGGCCAAAATGCGGGCTATACTTGGGATTAAGGAGATCGGTGATGATGGGAGATAGTAGCATGATGTATAGTGCCGAGGCAGAGGCAGCAGTGATCGGGGCTTTGCTGATGGACGATGAGCGGATGGCGGAATGCCGTTTGGATGCGGAGCATTTTTATACAAAAAAGCTCGGCAAGCTGATGACGGCGATGAGGAATGTGGCGGAGCAGGGAAAGCCGATTGATCCGCTTGCGGTAATGGAGGAGCTGGGTGCTGATGAGCTGAATCGCATTGGAGGATTGACTTATTTGCTTGAGCTTGCTGAAAGTGTGCCGACGACTGCCAACTTTGGTTATTACGAAGAGATTGTGCTTGAATATTACCGGAAGCGGCGGGTCATTGAGGTGTCACTTGCACTCATTCGCGACGTGAAGCAGAAGGATTATGACAAGGCGCTCCAGTCTGCGATGAACGCATTCATGGATTTAGAGCAGATGGAGAAGGAGGATGAGGGAGATATTCGCGAGAGTTTGCTGGAGATTTATGAAGAGTGCGAGACGGAGCAGGATGAGGTGACGGGCATTGCCACTGGATTTGAGGAATTGGATTTGCTGACAGGCGGCTTTCAAAGCGGTGATTTGGTTGTGGTCGGGGCGAGGCCGAGTGTCGGGAAAACCGCGTTGGCTCTCCACTTTGCGGCAAGGGCGGCGATGGAGCATACATGCTTGTATGTTTCCTTGGAAATGCCGGAAAAGCAATTGTTGAAACGGATGCTCAGTTCGCTCGGCAACATTCATTCTCGGAGAATGAGAAGTCCGAACAAGCTGTTCCAGGAAAGCGATTGGCACAGCTTATCGGCGGCAATGGGCCGTTTATATAGTTCCTCGCTCCGGATTCTGGACGAGCCAGGTATGGATTTGCCGTATATTTGGCGCTATGCCCGTAAGCTGCGCCAGGAAATTGGACCGGATCGGAAACTGCTCATCATTATCGATTATTTGCAGCTGATCGGAAGTAATCGTTCCGGCAAGGACAATCGCTATTCCGAGGTGAGCGAAATAAGCCGAGGTCTGAAAAATATGGCGCGCAAGCTCAATGCGACGGTACTGGCCATTTCCCAACTGAACCGGGCAGTAGAAAGCCGGCAAAATAAACGGCCGATGCTATCCGACCTGCGCGAAAGCGGGCAAAT
>JBJFHH010000090.1:0-3879 GCA_051893475.1 Bacillus sp. (in: firmicutes)
TAAGGATAAAAAAATTTTATGAATCACGAAATTTTTAAAAATGGATGTGATTTCGCATTTTTACTACATGTTTTTTTGCTGAACATGTCTATTTAATATTATGTTCTAAAGTGTCATCATATTGAAAAATAGAATAAGGCCCTTAATGTTATAATATTCAGTATAAAGAGATGGGGAAGTGAAGAGATTGAAACGAATAGTTGTCATTGGCGGAGGGATTACGGGACTTTCAACGATTTATTATTTGCAAAAATGGAAGCGGAATCATAATTCGGATGTGGAGTTATTTTTAGTGGAGCAAAGTGAACAATTGGGAGGTAAAATTCGAACCGTCTATGAAAATGGCTTTAAAATGGAAAGCGGTGCAGATTCGATTGTGGCAAGCAAGAAGGATGTGCTTCCGTTTATAGAAGAGTTGGAGCTGGAAAATCAGGTTGTCTATAATGCGACGGGAACATCCTATATTTATACAAATAATGAACTGCACCTTATCCCGGAAAACTCTGTGTTCGGTATTCCGGTGAATAAAGAAGCTTTATATAAAAGCACGCTCCTGTCCCAGGAGGGCAAGGAAAGAGTGCTTGAAGAAATGCATATGGAAAATGCACATTTTACGAAGGAAGACTCGATTGGAGAGTTTTTGGAGTATTTTTTAGGCAAAGAAATAGTCGAAAACCAAATAGCACCAATTTTGTCCGGTGTCTATTCGGGAAGTTTGCATGACTTATCGATCGCTTCGACATTGCCTCATTTATTAGACTATAAAAATCAATACGGCAGTATCATTCGCGGCTTGGAAGAAAATCAAGAGCGGACAAAACAAAATAAAAAGAAATTCCTGTCCTTTAAAAACGGACTTTCAACACTGATTGATGGGATTGAAGAAAAGCTGACGGAAGTGACGATTCTAAAGGGTGTACACACAAGTAGCATCGAGAAAACAGACAGTGGCTACATGATTTATAGCGATAATCATGAGGAGATGCAAGCGGACTATGTCGTGTTAAGTGTTCCGGACGAGGCGGCAAAACGGTTGCTGCATGATCCTGAGATGGATGAGGATTTTTCAAAATTTAAACATTCATCGTTAATCAGCATGTATTTTGGTTTTGATTTGCCGGACTCAAAGCTTCCTGCGGACGGCACCGGATTTATCGTTTCTAAAAACAGCGATTTACTGTGCAACGCCTGCACATGGACAAGCCGGAAGTGGCCGAATACATCTGAGGACGGCAGATTGCTTGTGCGCCTGTTTTATAAGAGCACGATCCCAGCTTATCCGCAAATGGATCAGATGGATGAGGAGCAGTTGCGCGAGACTGGCTTAAATGATGTTGAAAAAGCTCTAGGTTTTCGTGTACAGCCGGTTTCTGTAGAAATTACGAAGTGGAAAGAAGCGATGCCAAATTATACAATTCAGCATCCGGAGAGCATTCAATCAATCAATGAAAAACTTCATAGTGATTATCCGAATGTTTGGGTTGCCGGCTGCTCCTATTACGGAGTTGGTATCGGTGCTTGTATTACGAACGGCAAGGAAACAGCAGAGCAAATTGCTGAAAACTTGCGTGTTGCAGTGAAATAAGGAAACCCGTCTTGAAAGGACGGGTTTTTTAATCGTATAAGGGTAAATAAATCGAAAAGGTTGTACCGACACCAGGTTCACTCTCTACTTCGATTTCGCCCTTGTATTTATGAATGATGTTGTAGCAGACGGTTAAGCCGATGCCTGTCCCGCACTCCTTTAACGAGTAGAAAGGTGTCCCGAGCTGCTCGACTTGTTCCTTTGTCATACCGATTCCTTGATCGGATATCGTTATTCTTGCCATATTGCCTATTTGGCAGGAGTTAATTTGAATAACGTTGTGTGCATTCATAGATTCCACACCATTTTTGATAATGTTAACAAGCACTTGCTTTAACTCAATCGGATCAATTTTCACATATATGTTATCGTTCAGGGAAAGGCTGATGCTTATATGTTGCTGTCGGGCAAAATTAAGTAATAAATCAGCTACTTTTTGGATTTCCGCATTTAATTCCATCGTTTGTATTTTCAATGATTGCGGTTTAGCCAATGAGATATAATCTGTAATTATCAGTTCGGTATAATTCAGTTCATTCAAGATTGATTTGACATATTCTTTTTCTCTATTCCCAAGGTTTGAGTTTTGTTCCAATAGCTGGGCAAAGCCTTTTACAACCGTTATCGGCGTTCTGATTTCATGAGCGATGGAAGCGGCTAGCTGACTGATGGAATTTTCCTGTTTCGCCTGCTCCAGTTCTTTATGGTAGGCTTTAATCGTTTTAATTTTGTTGTTCGTTGCAAAAAAGGCAAATAAAAGTATGACTTGAACAACGATATAATTCACGGTATTTCCGAAAGCATCTGTAGCTAAATATGTATAGGTTTCCTTTAAATCTGTGTTGGCAATCAGATAAATGAAAGCAGGACCCAAAATGACGTTAAACGATGCAACGATGTAGAATCCCTTTTTATCGAATAAAAAAATCGGTATAATTGGAGCAATGGCCAGTATACAAAGCATGACAGCTGTCTCCGGATAGGTCCAAAATTTTGAACAGAAATAAATAGTCAGAAGGATAATGAAAATCGTTTTGTATAAATCTTTATTCTTCTTAATAAAGAGTGTTAATGCAATGAAAAGGGAGAGAATTAATAGTAATTGAAAAGATATAAGTGAGGGATTCTTTTCCCATGTGAGCGGAGAAATGAATATTCCTACTATCGCCATCATTAGAATGGTAATCATGAAGTTTGTCAAAATTGTATGGCGTTGGCTTTGATAATAATCATAGTTTTTTAACATAGCGCACCCAAATTCTGAATATTCTATTTTATAATATATGGTAATATGGAATCATTCATTTGTAAATCAAAATGATTATATATCTGTAAAAAATGGGATTTTTTGAACAAGCATAGATATTTTGATTTAAAATAAAGAAACTGGGAGTTTACATGAAAGAACAACAATTTGATGATTTACTGAATATCGCCACAGTCGGAGAGCAAGCCGGCTTTAATAAATCTTATCACTATCATCGTTATGAGCCGACACCGTACAGTGCTCTGCAGCATCTGTTTTCACGCTATCCATTGCAAAGCAGTGACCATATTGTTGATTTTGGCTGCGGTAAAGGGCGTTTGAATTTCTTCATTCATCACTTATTTAAAGCTACGGTAACGGGAGTGGAAATGAATGAATTATACTACGAGCAAGCACTGGAAAACCGTGAGCGTTATTGCCGTAAAGTGAAAGGCAGCGCCGAACAGATTAGCTTTCAGTGCTGTTTGGCGGAGGATTATAAAATCACACCACAGGACAATATTTTTTATTTCTTTAATCCGTTTTCGGTACAAATCTTTATGAAAATCGTAAGTCGTATTTTGCTCTCACATGAGCAGCATCCTCGGGATGTGGAGCTTGTTTTTTATTATATTTCCGATGAGTATGTGTATTATTTGGAGCATCAAACACCATTTGAGCTGAAACAAGAAATCGAGCTACCGGAAGCTTATGCTAAAAATCCGAATGAACGTTTCATGATTTATAAACTGTCGTATTAAGAAGAGTTAGGTCATCCGTTTGGGTGACCTCGTTTATTATTTTGGGGGAAATCATTGCTCGCTCACGTAGGGTGTACATAGAATGGCGTGCTCAACATAAAGTCGTCGCCGCGACCGCTCTCCATTCCCAGGGCGACTCTCAAATTCAACGTTACCCATTTGGTTGCAATAAAAACCGGCCTTTCGTTCACAAAAATGCAGAAAATATGTAAGGAAAGCAAAAAATAGAACGAAAAGCCAGCCAAATTGATGGAAAAAGCAAGGAAGACGATCCATTTCAGCTGGAT
>JBJFHH010000091.1:0-3810 GCA_051893475.1 Bacillus sp. (in: firmicutes)
TTCAAGCTGCTGCTGATTCTGTACGATGATGAATTTCATAATTTTAAGCTTCCTTTCCAAGACGAAATGTTCCATAGACGGTCCAAGACCCGTTTTCAAGCTGATAAAGAAGGTGGAAGCGGTCGATCATTTCCTCATGACGCAAATTAAGCATGCTGATTTGGCCGAAAACATCTGCATGCTCCGCGTTCGTTAGCTGCTGGCCAAGCGTAATATGCGGCACAAAAGCGAACTCTGAGTCAGATCCCATCAAGTCATTTTGCAGCTTTTGCTGAAGTGCAACGAGATCGGAAGTCGGCTCGATTTTTAAATAAATGACATTGTTAACCGGCTGAAATGTGCTAACCTTTAAAACTCTTAATAAAAATGGACGCATATCGGCAGAAATCTCTTCAAGATATTTCGCCACTTTATGAATATTCTCTTCCGTCGAATCGAATGGATATTTAATGGTAATATGCGGAGGAATTAAAGAATAATTCGGATCGTAACGTTTTCTATATGAATTCACAATATCCTGTAGCTTTTTGGATGGGAAAATAACAACGCCGTACTTCATAGTAACCCTCCTGTATATAACGAATATTTTAGTCTATTATAACAAAATATGCGTATCTGTTGGAATAATATTCTATTTTATTCAAACATCATTTCAATGGCGCGCCATACATCCTTTTGCCAATGTTTCCAAGTGTGGTCGCCTTCGAATTCTTCATAAAAGTACGGAAACTTTTTCGAAATTAACAGCTTATTAAGTTTACGGTTCGGTTCTAAGAAATTGCCGACATTGCCATCCGTCATTTTTACGACATCTTCTTGTGTGCCGATGACATGATATAAATGAAGAAGCTGCGGCTCGCTAAATGCTTCAACTGCATCCAGCACTTTGTCGTCAACGTATGGAGAATGCATAATGACGCGACCGAATGTATGCGGATATTGCAAAGCTGTCATTAAGGATACCGTCGCAGCCAGTGAATCCCCCATTAACGCTCTTCCGTGTCCAACTCCGTATGTCGGGAATTGCTCATCCAAATATGGAACGAGCTCGTGAGCAAGAAAGCGGATATAAGCAGCTTGCTTAGCGCCATTCGGATGGTATTTTTCGCGGCGGTCATTGACATTATTATAAGGAATGCCGACAAAAATCGTATCCTCGATTTTATGTTCATGAAGCAAGCGGTCTGCCACTCTGCCAATGCGGCCCATTTGGAAATAATCCTTACCGTCATTCGTAATGCACAGGGCGTATTTGAAAAGAGGCGAATAATTGGCAGGCAAATAAATAAGAAGTGTCAGCTCTTCTTGCAAAGATTGGCTATAAAATGTAGTCTCTTGAATTTTACCCATAGGAATACTCAAAGCTTAAAACCTCCTAGTTGTAATAGTTAAAGTGTAACATAATGGCAATTTGAATTCTTTTATGAAGCTTGCAAAACCGTTGTTTATCTGGAGAAATCCCGTTTTGAATAAGAAATATTTGATATAATAAGATAATACAGATAGTTTAGAGATTGCGAAGCAGGAGATGACAAAATGGAAACAGAAAGAGTACATAGCCGTTACGTAACGAGCGCTGCCCTTAAAGCGCTGCAGGATAGAGGCGTAACAATCAAGGATATTGCGGAGATTGTCTATGAAATGCAATACGAGTTTAACAAGCAATTGAGGATGGATGAATGTATAGAAAGTGTAGAGCGTGTTTTAATGAAACGGGAAATACAGCATGCTCTGCTTGTAGGGGTCGAGCTCGACAGACTGGCGGAGGAGAAGAAGCTTTCCGAGCCGCTGCAAAGTATTATCGAACAGGACGAGGGTCTGTTCGGTGTTGATGAAACGATTGCCTTCGGTGCTGTTCTTGGTTATGGAAGTATAGCTGTTACGACATTCGGTCATCTTGATAAAAATAAAATCGGCATTATCCGTCACTTGGATAGTAAAAGCGGTCATCGCGTTCATACTTTTTTAGATGATATGATTGCAAGTATTGCAGCAAATGCCGCATCGCGCATTGCCCACCGCATCCGCGATGAGGAGGAAAGACGCATGGCGGAGGAAGAGGAAGCACTGCTAAAGCAGAATCTCTGATTTTGATGAAAGAATTCAACTTAGTTTTAAAAGATGGTGAGATTGTAAATGAATGAATACGCAGTAAAAGCGAGTCATGTATCAAAACGAATTGACCATTTTCCGCTTGTGGACGATTTAAGCTTCCAGATTGCAGAAAGGTCAAAGGTTGCCATCCTCGGGCATAATGGCTCGGGGAAAAGCAGTCTGTTGAAACTGATTGCAGGCATTTATAGGCCTTCTTCGGGGGAAATGGAGACATTCAATAAAATCATCGGCTACACTCCGGAACATTTTCCTGAAAATATGCGCTTCAGGCTGGGTGAGTTTTTACTTCATGTCGGCATGATGAGCGGACGTGATCAACAAGAAGTAAAAAAAGATATTGCCCTCTACAGTGAAATGTTTCAAATGGAGCCGTATTTGCATACACAGCTGAAGGATTGCTCGAAAGGAACGAAACAAAAGGCTGGGTTGATTCAAGCAGTGTTGACAAATTGTGATATTCTTTTGCTGGATGAACCGATGACGGGACTGGATGAGGAATCGAAGCAGGCTTTCGTTGAGATGATTAACCGGATGGAGCGCGATATGACATTGATTTTTACCGCTCATGAGCAGGAAACGGTTGATTTGCTGGCGGATGAGGTCATTATTTTGGAAAATGGCAAGTTGGTCAGACAGGAAGCTCTTACGGAACAGATGAAGCAAAAGCGCATTGTCGTCAAGATTCCGACTCATTTCGATTTGGAAGAAGTGAAAATGTACGGGAAAATTGTAAGCAGAAAAGATAATATCGTAGAATTGTCGGTTCCGGCACGAGAAAGCGATAAATGCCTTTTCTATTTATTAAACAATAATAGTTCGATTATGGAAGTGAAAGAGACGATTTAAAATGAAAGCATATGTTTTATATCAATTAAAAAGCTATATTCGCTCATACTTATTTATACCGCCAATTACCCTCTACTCCGTTTGGGTCATCATTTTAAATGCGTACAGCTCAAATGATATATTGGCCAGCTACATACAATCTGCGGTTGTGCTATTCTTCGTTGCGGCATGGATGACAATGAATATATTCCGCTTGGATGAAACAGCGGAAGCACACATGTTGCTCGTGCATTTAAGGCAAAAGGAGCATTATTTATACGGCAAATGGCTTGTTTGTTTATTGATGCTGATTCCTTTAATGCTGTTCGCGCATTTTTATCCGATTGTAAGCAACAGTTATACACAGCCGTTGACTTCAGCCAATCATATACTGTCACTTTATAGCCATGCCGGTTTAGGCGGACTGGGTATTCTTGTCGGCAGCTTTTTTACAGCGACAAAAATAAATAGCTCTAAATACATATGGCTCATGACGGCGCTAACGGCAACAGCAGCACTGGCCTATCCGAAAATGGTTGAAATTTTCCCTGCCGGAATCTCATGGATCCTTTGGATATTGCCGCCGCTGCGTTTCTTCTATGAACCGTTGCAGGAAGCGGGTGCAAGCGGATTACCGAGCGGGTTCTTAGCCTCCTTCAGCTTGGGGACCTGTTACCTCGTCGTCGTTGCGGTTGTGACTTTAAAGCTGTTCATGAGAAATGAACGATTGTAATCATAATGGAAAGTTGAAGTTTTCCAAAAAGCGTCAACTTTCCATTGACTTTCGAAAGTATACATAATAAAATGATACTTGTCCGATATAAACGATTCCGTAGCTCAGCTGGGAGAGCGCTACCTTGACAGGGTAGA
>JBJFHH010000092.1:0-3806 GCA_051893475.1 Bacillus sp. (in: firmicutes)
GGGTATGATGCCGGTAAAAAAAAGCGGTGTTAAACTTCATATTGGCGTAGATATTCTTGGTTTACCTCACATGTTATCAATGACCTCTGCAAATATTACAGATAGAAATAGTGCGATAGAGATGCTCTCATATTATTCAGTTAAATCAGATAGGCTTATTTGTTTGCAGAAAAATTTGGTGACGGTGGATATTCTGGAGAAGAATTTGCTGATGCTGTATGGGCTGTATGCGGTGCAGAAGTTGAAGTGGCAAAAAGAAACGAATTACACAAATTTACTGTTATTCCCAAACGATGGGTGGTGGAACGCTCATTTGGATGGTTGGATAAATGCAGACGCTTTTGGAAAAATTGTGAACGATTGACTCATAACACTCTGCAATTGATATCCATGGCGTTTATAAGGATTATTATAAAAAGATACTAAACAAGTTCTAAGTTCGTAAGTGAGTGGTATTGCAGACTGTTTGACCAAAAACTCTAAATTTTCTCGCATGTATTTTCCGCCCAAGTTTGGCCATCCCATTCCGCTCTAATTTGGCCACCTCGAATCATACCAAAGGGTCAGTCAGTTTGGAATGTAAAACGCGGTGGGATTCGCCGAGGAAGGTGAACAGGAGGGTATCCTGGGCGAGGCGGTCGATGGCTGTGTGAGCCATCTTTTCGTCGCGTGGGTCAGTGAAGTCAGAGAGCCATTCCTTGATGGTGCGGTTTGAGGTTAGGATGAGGCTTTTCTTTTCGTAGCAGTGGTCGGTGATGAAATCGAAGAAGAGCTGGATGGTGTCTGGATCGCGGGGTGGGTAGCCGAACTCGTCAATGATGATGAGGTCGAATTTGGCGAGACGTTTGTAAAATTTTGTGTCATGGCTGGCGGCTGCCGTGCGCAGGGCTTGGGTGAGATCGGGCATCCATACGCCGCACAAACCAGCATGATTTCGTCGGCAGTCTGCCGTCTGCGTTCGTGCATCCGCTCGACCTCGACTGCGCCGCGCTCCCATGCCTGTCGCACAAGCCACGAACCTGGCCGTTCAAACAAACACCAACGGTCACACAGGCGCATAATCTCGACGCAGAATGCCTGGGCATCCACGCGGCCATCCTGATAGGTCGAAGCGACATCAAAGCCCATCTTGACCGAACCTATATAAGGCGGGTCGAGCATCACAAACGCCCCCGATTCCGCCCGGTATTTCGCCTCGTAGGCGGTCATTTCGTTGTCGATGACCACAAGTCCCTTTGTCCATTCATCGCACGCAGACGGGCACACAGGCGCACCGCTCGGCACTTTGTTTAATATATATTTTTGACCGTGCAGCCACACAAAAGCAGTCTGCGAATCCTCAGCAGCACTAACGATTTCAACAGCCTTGCGTTTCAATTCCTCATTCTCAAATTTACAAAATTTGTTTGATTCTTTTAGGGGGACGACGGCCTGAAGCTGTTTCAATACCTCGGCTGTCTGCAATGCGGCATTCAATCGCCGTCGGTAATCATGGCAAAAGTCGTTCGTGATGACAGTCAAATCTGGCCGCGTGTCTTTAATCACCCTGGCCGCGCTGAATGAACCGCCAAACGCATCGAACACACAAGCCCCATACGGCAGTGACTGCGCAAGCCGATCCAGCTCTCGCCACCACCGCATTTTGCTACCCATGAACGGCAGCGGCGGTCTGCTGTGAGCCAGTTTCCTCTCGGTTATATCTCACTCCTTTTCGTGTGGTTGGGAAAAGCCCCAAGCCCGGTTATACCAAGTCAGAGGCACGACGGCGTGTAATATGCCTGAAAAAAACAGGCGAGAGACTGAATAAAAATTCATATAATAAAATCAAAAAAGATTTGACAAGTGCCTAGATAAAACCTACATAACAAATGCGTCGATTTAGACGCTTTTTCTTCTTCGTGAGGTTGATATGGGAAAGGAAAAACAGGCAATTTTAACGGTGGGTTCGCACCCGGTAAAGGGATTCACCAAGGATTTCGAGGCACATTTCCTCTCGCTAACGGATATTGCGCTCACGAAAAGTGATGCGCCAAAGGACGTGATTCAGAATTGGATGCGCACCAAGGACACATTGCAGTATCTGAGCATTTGGGAATCTTTGAACAATCCCAATTTCGACTCCAGCAAACTGGATGATATCATGCGGCAGGCTGGCTCGAACGCTTTTACGATGTCACCCCAGCGATGGGTTGACCTGACAAATGCGATTGGCATCCATTCCAAAAAAGGCCGCAATGGCGGTGTATTTGCTCACTCTGAAATAGCCTTAGAGTTTGCAGGGTGGATTTCTGCAGAGTTCAAGCTGTTGCTGAATAGAGAATTTATGAAAGCCGTGTCTGGAGATACAGGGCTATCGAAAGTCTGGAGCGAGCAACGGCTTTTGGCGAGGGTGAATTATCGAGTTCATACGGATGCCGTCCAAGAATTTTTGATTACCCCAGATCTGACGCCAGCGCAAATAAACAAGACCTACGCAAGCGAAACGGATCTGATCAATGTGGCACTATTTGGATGCACTGCAGCTGAATGGCGGGATCGCAATCCTGATAAACCCGGGAACATGAGAGACTATGCCAAGATTGAAGAGCTTCTTATTCTGGGTAATTTGGAAACCTACAGCGCCTCTTTGATTGCTGATAAGGTGCCAGATTCTGAGCGAATTCGGCGACTACGCCAGATGCGGGATCGCATATTACAGAGCTATCGTGCAAGCAAGCACGCCCTCGCCTCGCTATCTTCGGCACACCACGTCTTGCCATCGCAGACAGACCCTGAATAGCTCCGAATAAAGTCCACACGTCCATACAAGCCCCCACCTGCCCCCGCGCACCTAGGGGCTTTTTCGTACCCCATCATCTTCTTCGCAACCTCACGAAATTGATACGCAAAAAGCACAGCTAGCCATCGGGGGGTTACGGCTAGCCATCGGAGGGAGGTGTACCCCAAGTCAAGGACAGTTTAAAAAGGGGGCTTGAAAATAACCCTCCCCCTATACCATAAAGAAAGATTTTGCTGACCGGAGGATACGGCAACGCTGCGGAGCGACCGGAGCACCGAGTCAGTGTCGTTGATAGGCCAGCGTTTTTCGTTGGCCTTTTTCGTTGCTTTATCAATGACCTCAAAGCGTTAAACCGCGGGGTCCGGGGCAGAGCCCCGGAATGCAGGTTTTGCACAGCCTACTGGTAATGGATAGTCTCCCGTGAGGCAGTATCGGTAGTATTCACTTGGTGATAATTTTTTCAAACCCCATTGGTAACGCTCGTTATTGTAGTAATCGATCCAGTCGTCTATGATAGTTTTGATTTCTTCGAGCGATTTTGCATTTTTGACGGTCGTCATGATTTCATCCTTCATATGTCCGAAGAAGCTTTCCTGTGGGGCATTATCCCAACAATTCCCTTTTCTGGACATAGACTGAACAAATTGATTATCTCGCAGTTTAGCAATAAACGCTTGGCTTGTATAATGACATCCCTGATCACTGTGAATGATGAGATTTTTATCAAGCTCCATGCCATACTTGTCAACTAATCTGTCCACTGTTTCGAGTACGAAATCGACCTTAGAGGCTGTTTAGCATCTTGATGTAGTGGTCACAAGCTGCTATTATATGTGCTCCAACGCATGGAGCGTTGGCTGGAGTGAAGGAAAAACCATGACGAGAGCCATTTATCCAAGTGACATAACAAGAGAACAGTTCGAAATAATCAGACCGATGTTAGCCAAGAAAAGGACACATCCGCCTACATATGACCTCTATGATATATTTTGTGCTGTATTATATTTGTTAAAAGAGGGCTGTACTT
>JBJFHH010000093.1:0-3757 GCA_051893475.1 Bacillus sp. (in: firmicutes)
GCTGATCATGAAGACAGTCCGTTTAAAATGGCGCCATTTTTTGGATATGCGGTCAGGAGATTGGCATCAAGCGATATACCATACACATATATTCGTAATGCGATGTACGCCGATCCGCTTCCGCCGTACATTCCGGAACTGGCGGAAAGAGGCAGACTGCTTTACCCGGCAGGGGACGGGAAAATTTCGTTTATTTCCAGAAGAGATTTGGCGAAAGCGATTGTAAAAATCGCTGCGACACCTCAGCTTCTCGGAAAAAAATATACGTTGACAAGTGAAAAAGCTTATTCAATGCCGGAGCTGGCGCAGCTTTTATCAGATGTTTGCGGACAATCAATTGTGTACAAGCCAATGACGAAAGAAGAATTTGCTGCTGAGTATGATCAGCCACAAGGTTTCGGCGAAGTATTGGCTTCCTTGTATACAGCAGCGGAAAAACATTTAATGGATGAAATGACTGATGATTATTTCATGATTACAGGTGAGCACCCAGAGTCGTTGGAGCAGTTTGTGAAGCGAAAATATGAGGAGCTGAATGCATGATTGAATTTGAAAATGTGTCTAAAGCATATGATGATCAACATTTTGCGGTAAATGGTCTTAATTTGAAAATAAATAAAGGAGAATTCTTTGTCATTATTGGGCCGAGCGGGTGCGGGAAAACGACGCTGTTGAAAATGATCAATCGATTGATTTATTTGACGGGTGGAACGATTCGCATTGATGGCAAAAGAATCAGCGACTATAACCTTCATGAGCTGCGCTGGAATATCGGTTATGTTCTTCAGCAAATCGCCTTGTTCCCTCATATGACGATTGCCGAAAATATTGCCGTCGTTCCGGAAATGAAGAAATGGAGCAAGGAAGCAATTCAGCATCGTGTTCGTGAACTGCTGGAGATGGTCGGTCTGGATCCGGATAAATATAGCGATCGTAAACCAAAGGAGCTCTCGGGCGGGGAGCAGCAACGAGTTGGTGTTATCCGCGCATTGGCGGCAGACCCGGAGATTATTTTAATGGATGAGCCGTTCAGTGCTCTGGATCCGCTCAGTCGGGCTAAACTGCAGGATGACTTGTTGGCTTTACAGCGTACAATCCGAAAAACAATTGTCTTCGTTTCGCATGATATGCAGGAGGCACTGAAATTGGGTGACCGCATTTGTGTGATGAAGGATGGACAAATTGAACAGCTTGGTACACCACAGGAGATTGTGCAAAATCCGGCCAATGATTTTGTAAGGAAGTTTATTGGATTGCAGAATAAAGTTGGATTTTCGGTACGAGAAGCGATTATACCGTTATCGCGTTCAGTGAATATAGCAAGAGCAGTAGCTGTCACCGTTTCACTGCCTGATGTTTTGCAAAAGCTAGCCGATGAAGAATATGTACAAGTTATGCAGGACGGTGAAGTGATTGGAGAGATTACTAGAGAATCAATTTTGAAGTGTTTTGCATCACAATACAAAGAAAGAGGGTACGCGCATGACAGCATTTAAGGAAGTATGGAATGAGCGTCAGTCACAGCTGTGGGCCGCGCTGCTTGAACATATTCAAATTTCATTTATCGCCCTCTTTTTTGCGGTGCTGATTGCGATTCCGCTTGGCATTTATTTAACGAATAAGAAAAAAATCGCCGAGAGCATAATCGGCATTACAGCTGTTTTGCAAACGATTCCGTCGTTGGCTTTGCTCGGATTGTTAATTCCGCTGTTTGGAATCGGCAAAGTGCCGGCGATTATTGCATTGGTTATATATGCGCTGCTGCCGATTTTACGCAATACATATACGGGAATCAATGAAGTCGATGCATCGTTGAAGGAAGCAGCGACAGCGATGGGGATGAATACATGGAAGCGATTGACGAAGGTTGAGTTGCCGCTGGCGATGCCGGTCATTATGGCAGGGATCCGCACGGCGATGGTATTAATTGTCGGAACTGCGACACTGGCTGCGCTTATTGGCGCCGGCGGTTTAGGGGATCTTATTTTACTTGGAATTGACCGCAATAATACGTACCTAATTGTTTTAGGAGCAGTCCCTGCTGCCATCTTGGCGTTAGTGTTTGACTTTTTGCTGAAAAAGCTGGAAGTCCTGTCATTCAAGAAAACCGTTGCAGCTTTGAGTATCGTCAGTATAGCGGCATTATGTATCATTTTATTGCCGTTAATCAATGTTGATGAGGACGAGACAATTGTCATTGCCGGCAAGCTCGGGTCAGAGCCGGAAATTTTGATTAATATGTATAAGCTGCTCATTGAAAATGAGACAGATTTAACCGTTGAATTGAAGCCGGGATTAGGGAAAACTACCTTTCTGTTCAATGCCTTGAAGTCTGGCAGCATCGATATTTATCCGGAATTTACCGGAACGGCCATTTCGGAGTTTTTAAAAGAGGATGCTGTCAATAATGATGCCGGGGATGTATATGAACAAGCAAAAGAAGGGATGCTGGACCAATTCGGAATGGTGATGCTGAGTCCGATGGCATACAACAATACGTATGCATTGGCGGCATCAGAAGAATTGGCCGAAATGTATGATTTGCAAGCTATCTCTGATCTTAAGGCAATTCAAGATACGATTAAAGCTGGTTTCACCATGGAATTTAATGACCGAAATGATGGTTATGTCGGCATACAAAAGCTGTATGATATTCATTTGCCCAATGTAACAACGATGGAGCCGAAGCTGAGATACACAGCGATTGAGGAAGGTGACATTAACTTGCTGGATGCTTATTCAACTGACAGCGAAATCAGGCAGTACAACTTAACGGTGTTGGAGGATGACTTGCAGCTGTTCCCGCCTTATCAGGGAGCGCCGTTGCTGCGTGAAGAAACGCTTGAGGAATATCCGGAAATAGCTGAAACGCTGAACAAACTTGCCGGTCAAATCACTGATGACGAAATGCGTGAAATGAACTATCAAGTCCATGTGGAAGGCAAGCAAGCAGCAGACGTGGCACGCCGATTTTTACAGAAAGCCGGATTGCTATAATTATAGTTAAAAGCACATGAAATCTCTCAAATGGTTTCATGTGCTTTTAAAATTGCCGAAATTGGATGCACGGGTTTAAAGTTAAATTGTAGAGGAATTTATTAAAATACTTCTTTGCAAGAGTTTTATGTTATCAACATACTATTAAAAGGCAACAATAAAGAAGAGAAAGTAACACTGTAACATAAAGTTTATTTTCAGTTTAGTTAGGTTTGTCATACTAGACTAGTAGAAGAGTGGGATTTTTGTTCCATTCTAAGAGTGAAGGAGGATATTATGAAGTCATTTTTAAGACCTATTACCGATTGGGTAACAACGAAACGCGGTATGTGGATTACGATTGTCGTATGGCTTGTGCTGATGATCGGTCTAAGTGCCGGCCCAAGATTGGGCGATTATAAGGTTACTAATTTTCAATCGTTGCCGGATGATGCGCAATCGATTATTGCTAGTGAAAAATTGGAGGAATACTTCCCGAATGATCAAGGAACTCCGGGTATTCTCGTATTCCATAATGAGAATGGCGAAGTAAATACAGAGGAAGCAACGGAAATTATGAAGGCGATTGTCGATGCTGATATTAAAGGCGTCGATGAGGTCATTGATCTTTCACAATTACCGCCTCAGGCTCTTCAAGCTTTCACATCGGAGGAGCAGTCAACTATTATCGTGCCTGTAACGCTTGATTCTTCTTTGGACAACCGAGGCATTGGTAAAACAGTAGACAAAATTGCTGAAATCGGAAATGAAAAAGCAGAAG
>JBJFHH010000094.1:0-3730 GCA_051893475.1 Bacillus sp. (in: firmicutes)
AAAAAGGACCGGTGACGGTTTTTCTTTATAAATGCGGATGCTCGTGCTTCGCTTGGAGCACTTGCCATCTGCGTTCAACTTCTTGTTTGAATTCATCCAACAGAGGCTGATTTTCCGGCTTCAGCATATGTTTTGTTTTGCCCATATAAGACAGCCAGTCCTCTAGTGGAATACGTTTCTTTCTTGTTTCCGGATTATAAGTGATTGTTGTTTCTCCGCGCTCTACTTCGTATAGCGGGAAGAAGCATGAGTTAACAGCACTCTCCATAATGACATTGCCGTATCTGTCTTCCGACTTCCAGTTCAACGGACAAGTAATTAAAATTTTGCCGTACACCATGCCGACATTTTGCGCGTACCATTGCGCTTTCGCTGCTTTTTTCACTAAATCCTGCGGGAATGCCTCACTGCCGGTAAATACATACGGAATATTCGTAGCCGCCATGATTTGGGCCGTATCTTTATGATGGAACGCCTTACCTTGTTCCGCTTTACCTACACCGGTTGTACTTGTCATATGTCCGAACGGAGTAGAATAAGACATTTGTGAGCCTGTGTTCATATAGCCTTCATTATCATATTCCAAGATAATCAGTTTATGGTTGCGCAGCGCTGTTCCGATTGCTGACCCCATACCGATATCCATGCCGCCGTCACCTGTTACCATTACAAACGTCACATCGTCACTCACTTCAATTTCGCCGCGGCGCTTCAGCTCAAAGAAAGCTTCTGCTGTACCTGAAAGCGTCGCCGCTCCATTTTGGAACAGATTGTGAATCATTGTTTGTTTATGAGATGAATGCGGATAAGCTGTAGAAACGACGTAAGCGCAGCCTGTTTGGAATAAAACAACGATATCGCCTTCAATTCCTTTAAAGAACAGCTCCAGCCCCGAGAATATGCCGCAGCCAGGGCATGCGCCATGTCCGGGAGCAATTCGCTTCGGTTTCGAAGTCAACGCTCTTAAAGGTGGTATTTTTACCTTCAGCTTGCCGTCTTCCTGTGGTTCAACATGTATTAACCCTGAATTAAAAACATCACCATGCATCGGCTCGATGACAGGCTTAAGCGCTGCTTTCTCTTCACCTGGATAATGACCAAAATAATCGAAAGCAGCAATTGTGTTTCCTTCACTTGCGGCAATAGCCATGTCAAAGAACGCAAGCGCATCTTCTGTATAAAAATCTTTACCGCCTAAACCGAATATGCGGCTTAAAACGATTGTTTCATTATCTTTGTCTTCCTGAAGCGCAGCTTTCACTTCTTGAGTCAAGTTCGCTCCATGAGCACCGTAAGAATCCGCTCTTTCACCAACTAGCAATGCTTTGACATTTTTCAATGTTGCTCTCAGTTCCTCAGCAGGGAACGGTCGAATGATTGTCGGACTGACAACACCGGCCTTAATGCCTTGTTTACGCAATTGATCGACTGCGTCCTTCGCCGTTTCCGCCGCTGAATTCACTAGAAATAAAGCAACATCCGCATCTTCCATCATATAAGTATCAAGAACTCCGTAACTTCTGCCGGAAATCAAGCTGTATTCCTTCGCCACTTCCTTAAATACATCATGCGCCGCATACATCGCTTCCGATTGTTGATAATGGTTGTTCAACAAATCGTCACCGTTCATATGAGCTCCGATTGTTACCGGTTTTTTAGGGTCTCGCGCAAAATTATATCCTGTCGGGCAATCGCCAACAAAGTCACGCACTATTGAACTATCTTTAAAATAGTCTACTTTACGTTTTTGGTGAGATGTAAAGAAACCGTCATAAGCGACAATAACAGGTAATCGGACATCGGCATGTTCAGCTATTTTCAGTGCCATGATATTCATATCATATACGGCCTGCGGTGTGCTCGCCGTTAAGATCACCCAGCCTGTATTCAAAGCAAAATAAAGGTCCGAATGATCGCCGCGAATATCGAGCGGTCCGGAAATAGAACGAGTTACAAGGTTCATAACCATCGGGAAACGTGTTCCTGATTGAACCGGCAATTGTTCTAGCATGTACATTAGACCGTTCGCGCTTGTCGCATTGAATACACGCGCTCCTGTAACGGCAGCACCGTAACAAATACCTGCAGAACCGTGCTCGCCATCCGCAGCAATCAGTTTAATATCATGCTCGCCTCTTGCTCTCATCGCATCGAGCAATTGTGCGATTTCAGTAGACGGTGTAATCGGATAATAACCCATTAAATGATAATTGATTTGTGCCGCAGCTAAAGCCGCCATTTCATTCCCGGATTCAAAGGTTGTCACCTGTGTTCGGGCTTGTACTTCTTTTTCTGTTACTGCCATTAGTTAGCACCTCCTGCGATTAACGGAAATTCATGCTTCACTGTATGCTCATCTGCATACTCTAATGTTTCCCTCATCTCGGTTAACGAGCCTGTCGGACAAGCCTCTACACATTTTAGGCATCCCTTGCAATATTGATAATCAATGCCTTGCAGGAACATATTTTTACGACCTCGTTTATCCTCGCCTTCCTTCCACACAAAACAGAAGTCCGGACATACCGTATCGCACTGCGCGCAATGAATGCATGTTTCACTGTTGAAAGCAGGCAAATATCCTTGACGGGAACCGCTCATATCTTTCAGCAAGCTGTTCGCCTGAGCAGTTATCACGCCGCCGATTGCTTGCGTTTTATATCCTAATTTTGAACGAGTCTTCTCAAAAGCAGCAAGTGCATGATTGTTTTCCGCTTCGTATGTTTTGAATGTCACTTCATTAAATCCGCGATTAAATGTTTTTATATTTGGCTCAACTAAATGAGGATATTTCTTTTCAAATGTTTTACGGATAACTGCACGCATCGCATCCGGATCGAGGAAGTCGCAAATTCTGAAAAGCGCGCCCAGCATCGCTGTATTTACTTTCGTTTTTTCTTCAACAGCAATACCTAACGCATCTACAATCGCAAGCGTCCCGTTTTTCATGCCAAGGTCCGTTTTTACACTCTCGAAGTCACGTGTTGAATTGACCAATACAATCCCATTCGGACGCAAGCCGCTTACAACATCGACCATTTTATATAAAGCTTCGTGGAAAACGCCAATTACATGAGGCTCCTCAATCGGGCTGTGGTCACGAATTTCAACATCTGGATCACAGAAGCGGATGAATCCTTTTACAGGAGAACCTTTCTTCTCGGATCCGTATGAAGAAAAGTTGCTACCATTTAATCCTAAGCCAAGAACGCCGGCCTCTGCGAGCATTTTCCCTGCTAAGTTTGCTCCTAATCCCCCGATTGATTCTAAACGGATTTCAAAAAACCCTAAATCATTTTTAGCTGGTAATAAGGACATACTTCTCCTCCTCTTGCTTTTTTCTTCTTATTATATGTGAAATTATTCACTTTATGGTCGATAACTTTCAAACAGTATCGACCGTTGCTATGATACACTTCATTTTTTACACAAATATGTGATATTTAAATAATAGCTAAATCATAAAACAGAATATACATTCCTATTATAACAGAAGAAAGAAGCACTTCCTTATATAATTCAAACCAAATTAATGCCACTATTTTCATTTTGATTACTCCCTTCAAAATTACGATTGCCTCATTTCTCTTCTGTACCTTGCTTGTGTTAGAATACATTCATACTTTTTTGAAAGGAGATTTCGTACTGCAAATGAAGGTTATTGCTACTACACTGAATGCGAAATACATCCATACGAGCTTATCGATTCGTTATTTAAAGGCGTATGCCG
>JBJFHH010000095.1:0-9899 GCA_051893475.1 Bacillus sp. (in: firmicutes)
AAAACAGGCTAATGAATCAGACGGTTCATAGCCTGTTTTTCTTTTACAACTTAATCATCTGCAATATAATTGGCGCATGTCGAATCGGAGCATCCACCGTTATTAATAGGAGTTTACCTTTCTCTACGCAATAAGCAGAAGGCGGCTGCAGCACACCGTTTATAAATAAATTGTAATAAGAAACCTCACACGGCGGTAATATCGGATGCGTCTCATACTCAGCTAATGCATCTTTATCCGTATACATTCTTCGGCATCCGTCGGATAAAGTGCAATATTCAAAAACCTCCACCTTTTTCGGACTGAAAAAATGAACCTCTTCTGTTACGTGTTGCTGAACCCGAAGAAACGGAGGCGGATATGCTGAACTTTTATATTGTACTTTCATATACCTCACCCCTTCCTTCAAAAATGTCTTCCTATATATTATTGAGGAACCGGTTTATAGGTGTCTGCCCGGATATAAATAAAAGGTTCAAACTTTTTGAGTTTGAACCTTTTTATTTATTCGGCTGTTTTCTCCGCTTCATCCAACAAGCGCAGCAATCTGTTTTCAAGCATTTTCATGCTGCTTCCTCCCGCCTGATAATGGCGCAGTTTGCCGTTTTGGTCAAATAAATAATACGCAGGAACATATTTGTTTTCATACGTTTCTGACAGCAATCTATTTTGGTCGACAAAAATCGATTGGCTAATATCATGCTCAGCAGCTTGCTTCACGATTTCCTCAACATTTAAATCGCTTTCTGACCGTGGCATATGTACAGATATAACATTTAATTGATCACGATATTGATCTCTGAATTCGTTAATTTTCGGCATTGCCACTTTACAAATATGGCAGGAGATCGACCAAAAATGAATGAATGTTGGCTTCCCGTCTGCTATTTGACTATTTGTTACTTCACCGTTAAGCCACATAGCCTCTTCGGGAAATGGCGGTATTTGTGTGTACAGCTTCAATGAAACAGCACCTCCAGCAGTATTGAACTATGAAAGTTTCACTTCATTGTAGCATTTAAAATAAGTGAAAAATACTAACAATCTTTCTTCATTTTTGTAATTATTCCCAAAATCAAAAATTAAATATCCGCCATTTAATTTTAAAACGGCGAATATTCATGACCTTACTACACATCAAACTGACTTTCATATAAACGGAAATAGAAGCCTTTATTGTGAAGTAGCTCTGTGTGAGTGCCTTCTTCAATAATTTCCCCTTCATGAATGACATAAATGCGGTCAGCATTTTCAATTGTTTTTAAACGATGGGCAATAACAAATGTTGTGCGTCCTTCCGTTAAATGATGCAAACCTGTTTGAATCGCAATCTCTGTTCTCGTATCGATGCTTGAAGTAGCTTCATCAAGAATAAGAATATCGGAATCAGCCAAAATAGCGCGGGCAATTGCCAACAACTGACGCTGACCTTGACTTAAGTTTTTCCCGCCTGAACTGATTTTCGTTTCATATTTTTTCGGTAAATGCTTGATGAACTGATGAGCGGAAGCTATTTTTGACGCCTGAATCACTTCTTCATCGGTTGCATCCAATCGCCCGTATCGGATATTTTCCATTAATGTTCCCGAAAATAAATACGTTTCCTGAAGCACGATGCCGATGCGCTTGCGCAAGTCGTCAATCCGGTATTCTCTCAAATCATGACCGTCAATTGTAATCGAGCCGCTTTGAATATCATAAAAGCGCGACAGCAAATTGATAATCGTCGTTTTACCCGAGCCGGTCGGTCCGACAAGTGCAATCGTTTCACCAGGCTTCGCTTTTAATGAGATTCCCTTCAAAATTTCTTTATTAGCATTATAGCCGAAACGGACATCCTTGAACTCCACATCGCCTTTAATCCGTGGGGTAACAACAGCATTTTCACTGTCAGTCAAATCAGGAACCTCATCCATCACTTCAAATACTCGCTCCGCGCCGGCAATTGCCGCTTGAATGGTATTCATTAAGCTTGACAGCTGATTAATCGGCCGGAAAAACAATCGTGAATACGTAACAAAGGACGCAATAACCCCAACCGTTGTCAGATCATTCAATGCCAACAATGCGCCGGTACCGATAATAAGCGCGATACCTAAGTTATTGATAAAGTTATTGACCGGTCCTAAAAAACCGCTGTACGTATCGGCCAGCATTGCCGATGTTCGCAAATTCTCGTTAATTTCTCCGAATTGCGAAATAGCCTCCTTTTCCTTGCCGAAGAGCGTAATCACTTCTTTACCGCTAATGCTCTCCTCAACAAAGCCATTCAGCTCCCCCAAATCTTTTTGTCGTTTCGAATAGTTACGACTGCTGAATTGAATGATAATTTTTGACGCCCAAATCATCACCGGAATGACGAGAAACGATACAATCGCCAATACCCAGTTTAGTGCAATCATCGCAATGGTCACACCGATAATCGTTAAAGCTGATGAAAAAATTTGCACAACACTTTGTGTGAGCGCATTATTCATATTATCAATATCATTCGTCACACGGCTCATCAGTTCACCATGCGAACGCTGATCGAAAAAGCGCAAACTCAGACTTTGCAGCTTCGAGAATAGATCAGCGCGTATTGTGCGAATCGTTCGCAGCGATACGTGTATCATCACATATTGCTGCAGCCAAGTAAAAATCGAAGCAAACACATAAATACCCGCCAAAATAATCGCCATTCGAATTGAGCCGCTCACATCTCTCGGGATGATATAGTCATCTATTATAATTCCAATATAATATGGACCCAGCAAACTCAAAACAGAAGACAACACAACAAAGACAATCGCGGCAATCATCGCCACTCTTTGCTTTTGCATATAGTTCCATATACGACTGACGGTTTGCTTTTGATCCTTCGCCTTCTTCTTCGGACCGATATAATGACGCCCTCCGCCAGGACGCTGAAACTGAGGAGCTGCATTTTGTTTATTCATTGTCTGACTCATTTCGCTCCTACCTCCTTGCCAATCTGGGTCGCATAAATCTCCTGATAAAGTGCATTATCAGCAATCAATTGCTCATGCGTGCCGATTCCGGCCATTTTCCCATCCTCTAACACAATGATTTGATCAGCATTTTTAATCGATGAAATTTTCGAAGAAACGATGATTTTCGTCGTTCCCTCAAATTCATTTCTCAACACCTTTTGAATGGCCGCTTCCGACAAAGCATCGACCGCGGAAGTTGAATCGTCTAGCACAATAATCGCCGGTTTGCGGATAAAGGCACGCGCAATCGAAATCCGCTGTTTTTGGCCCCCTGATAAATTCGTTGCTCCTTGCGTCAATGAATAGTCGAGCTCACCATCGAGCTTGCGGACAAATTCAGCAGCCTGAGCTGAAACAATCGCTTGCCGCATTTCCTCTTCCGTTGCATTCTTTTTACCATACTGCAGATTATTTTTAATCGAACCGGAAAACAGCAGCGCCTTTTGCGGCACAAATCCAATTTCCTGCCTTAACGTTTCCAGTTCGTACTTATTAACATTGATGCCATCAAGTAAAATTTCACCTTCATCGACATCATACAAACGTGGCAGCAGCTGAACTAAGCTTGATTTCCCGCTCCCGGTCGAGCCGATAACACCAATCGTCTGACCGCTTTTAATATGAAAATTCAAATTGGATAACACATACTCGCCGTTTTTGCTGTAGCTGTAGCACACATTTTTAAACTTCAGGTCGCCTCGCACTTCGTCCGGCTTTTGCGCATTGATATCCTGTTTAATATCCTCTTCTGTATCAAGCACTTGCATGATGCGGTCTCCCGAAGGAAATGCGCGCGTAATTTGCATTAAAACGTGACTGCTCGTCATCAGGGAATTCATAATAATCGTTAAATAATTAATGAATGCAACGATGACACCGACATTGACCGTCCCATTGTCTACTTTAATCGCTCCCATCCAAATCGCTGCGACAATCCCCAGATTCACGATAAATAAAAGAATCGGCGACAATCCCATAATGACTTGATCGGCACGTATATTTACTTTTGTTAAATCATCGTTTACCTTTTGAAATTGATTCACTTCATGAGTTTGTCTGCCGAACGCTTTTACGACACGCATTCCCGCCAAGTTTTCCTGCAGTTTTGTGTTGACGCGGTCCACCGCTTCTTGAACTTTTTGAAACAGACTTCCCGCTTTCATTGTAAAAATGACAATCAGTGCGACAAGAATCGGCACTACAATCATTAAAATCGGGAATAATTCACGCGCTGTAAAAAACACAATGATGATACTTCCGACAAACATAATCGGACCGCGGACGAAAATTCTTAATGTCATCATGATCGCTTGCTGTAAGGTCGTAATATCATTCGTCACAATCGTGATTAGCTTACCGGTTCCGAACTGATCGGTATTCGGACCTGAAAAGTAACCGATTTTCCGAAACACATCATTGCGAAGATCGGCTGCGACATTCACCGCTGTTCTTGTGCTATATATCGAACTGCCGATGCCGCCAAATAACCCGATGACAGCCGAAACAATCATCCAAATCCCCATCGTTACAACATAGGCTTGATCATTTCCGGCGATTCCGTTATCAATAATGTTTTGCATAATCGTCGGCTGTATTAAGTCCATCGCGATTTCTATAAACATAAAAAACGGACCGAGTAACGCAATCCACATATATGGCTTTATATAGTTCAGTAATTTACGAAATGATTTCATCCTCTAACACCCTTCTTGCTTTAACTGCCATTTAACAAGCAATTAATCCCTTTTCTGAAAGTCGCTCAGCTCTTTGTGAAATTGTTTCAGCATGCTGACTAAAACTTCTGTTTGTTCCGGCTGATTGCGAACAAATTTCTCCGCTTGGCGAATTTGCCCCTTCAGAAGCATTAATTCGTCTTTCAGCAGACGAGCTTCCTTTGATTGCTTCCATTCAAGAACATGCCTCCATTCCAGCCAAAAATCTTCATAATTCAATTCTTGCATGCGTTTGAGCGTATGCTCTTTTCCTGCCGCATTCAATTCAAATACATTTTTGCCGTCTGTTTCTGTTACATTGACATATCCGTGATGCTGAAGCATTTGCAGCATCGGATAAATCGTGCCCGCACTCGGCGTGTAAATATCACCGCTTCTTTCAGCCAGTTCCTTCATGATTTGATAGCCGTGCATCGGTTTTTCCAACAGCAAACAAGAAACAGCTAACTGAATCATCCCCGATCTTTTAGACTTTTTCACTTTTATCCGCCTCCAATCTATTACGATAATATTAATCGATATATATTGTTTTTGTCCATTTTTATTGATGGATAATTTTTCTGACGTACATAAAAACACCGAAATATGGAAAATTACTTATAGATAAGGAGGTGCTAAAAAATGACCAGAATTGGTGTAGAGGAAGGTTTATCAGATATTCAGCAAGCTTTAAGCGAGCAGGGCTATGATGTTTCCCAACTTCGCCATGCTGCTGATGCGGCAAATACCGACTATGACTTTTGTATTGTGACAGGATTGAATACAAATGTTATGGGGATACAAGATACCACTACGAAAGCTTCCATCATTGAAGCGAACGGACTAACCGCTGATGATATCGTTAGTGAAATTAAAAGCAGACTCAATCAATAAACGTCCCGCTGCCTATACTTAATAAAATAACCGCGTTTGTACGACATAACATGTATCATGGATAAAGGGGCTTCTCAAAAGTTTAATAACGACTTTTGAGAAGCCCCCTCCCACAGTTTTACTGTGCAATTTCTTTAATGAAGGCACTTGCTGAGATTGATACCGCATCCGTCGGCAATCGCTTCACCTAAGTTTTCATCCGCTTTGTAAAAATGAGCAATTACTTTAGCAACAACATCTTCGTGTACATCCGCAAGTGCTGAAAGCTCACTTACTGTATTGTTGATGACAGCCTTTTGAATATCCTCACGATAGCTTCTGTATATTTCCCCTGCCTGCTTATAAAAATCTTTATTTTTAGCTGCCGGATTTTCATATAAGCTGCCGGCTAGCCATTGCGATGTACTGTCATGCTCCTGCAACAGTTCTTCTTTTTCAGATTGCGCCATTTCATTTAATATCATCGTGCCTATTTTATGATAAGGGAAATCACTTTCCAGCCATTCATTTGTCGGATCAAGCGGATCATATGAGTAATGGCCGATTTCTTCCGGATTTAGTACCTGAATGAATACATCCCATTCCGGATAGTCGCCTCTCTCAATCGCCATGATCAAATCATGCGTCGCATAATGACGATCAAGCACTTTTACCCGCTCCGCTTCATCTGCCCTTAAACAAACAATCCCTTGCTTCGGAATATAACGCAGTTTCACGAAGCACTCCTTGCCTTCATTATTTCTCATTCTGTAGGCATGTACTGTACCGCCTCGCATTGTTCGGTAAGATGCCGGAATACCCTCATCTGTCAGCAAATGAAGCAACATGTTTGTCGTCTCAGGATTGTCCGCCATAAACTGCCAATATCGAACGACATCTTCACTATTCAATGTACGCTTCATGTCTGCTGAAAAAACGGCATCCTGAACATAGCTGACAGGCAAATTACTGCCGATAAATTCATAGTTTCCTCCTTCCGCCAGAAATTTGACTGTAAATTCATGGGGCTCCCGTACCGTTTCCGCCGTATTGCTTCCATGTGGATTCGTCGAAAAATGGACAGAAACAGCTGTTTCTTTTCCAGCCTTCTGCAAAAAAGGCAAATTCGTATACGACTCTATACTATTCACTAGCGTAAAATGACCAAAGGCGCTGACCCCGCATTCACCATAATTACTTTCCGGTAAATTCATCTTACTGTAATAAGCCAATGCCTCCGCTATATGACGTTCTTCTAAAACGAAAGGTCCTCTTCTTTCAAGCGCTTGCTTCATTTCCATTGCTATTCCCCCTTTTTCATCTCTATATAGCAATGAATTCCCTTTACAGCCGATTATAAAACAAAAGGCTGCCGCAAAAGTCTTCACACTTTGCGGCAGCCTTTAATTACTATTGGTTTCCTTTAAACTCTATATATTGAACGAGCAAATCAATCGCTTTTGGAATCGCTTGTTCATGCGGATTCAACTTGGCATGATGCAAGCCGTATTCCGAATCGACACCAAGCCAAAACATGAAACCGGGAATTTCCTTCAGCATATAGCCGAAATCCTCACCAGTCATCGCTTCACGGCAACGGATGACATTGATGTCCGTTTGCTCCTTGGCAAATGTCATAAATTCTTCCGTCAACGTCTCATTATTATCAACTTGATAATACATCGCACCGTAATCAATGTCTACTTCGCACTCATAGCCGATTTTCAAGCCTTCCGTTAGCGCTTCAATGCGTGACTTCACCTTTTTCATGCTTTCTGCTGACAGTGTGCGAATCGTTCCTTCCAGTCTTGCATTTTCAGCAATCACATTTTGAACCGTTCCACCGGTAATTTTGCCGATTGTAATGACAGCTGAATCTAAAGGATTCACATTTCTTGAAACAATCGATTGCATTTGACTAACTAACTGACAAGCAGCAATGACCATATCATTTGTTTGATGAGGATAAGCAGCATGTCCGCCCTTTCCTTTCAAATCGATGAATAGTTCTGATGTATTGGCGAATAACAGACCTGATTTGACAGCGATTGTGCCGACCGGATATTCCGGTGCAACATGAAGAGCGACAATCATATCCGGCTTATTTTGAGCCATGTAGGATGAAGCCATCATCGGCTCTGCGCCGCCCGGACCTTCCTCCGCCGGCTGAAAAATAAACAGCAAATCATCATCAATCGGATGATGAACAAAATATGTCAAAACCCCTAAGGCGATACTCATATGAAAATCATGACCGCACGCATGCATACGTCCTTCATGTTCGGAAGGAAAAGCTAAACCGGTTTGCTCTTCAATAGAAAGACCATCAATATCGGCACGGTAAGCAATTGTCTTCATCGGATTTTTGCCTTTCACTTTTACAAAAATCCCAGTTTCCCAAGGCTCGATTGTCAGACGCTCCTTGGGAAGTCCGTTTATGTACGCCAATAAATAGGCTTGCGTTTTAAATTCCTGAAAGCCAAGCTCAGGTATTTTGTGCAAATCTCTTCTTATATTAATAAACATCGATGAATCGCTCAACATATTGCCTCCTGCTCCATATTTCTACCATTTTAAAAATGACCTAAAGGCGATACGCCAATAGGTCATTCATTATACCGCTTCTTACAGTTTGCGAAGCTCTTGCATAATTTCAGTTTTTGATTTTGTTTTGTCATCGATTTGTTTAATGACACGCGCAGGAGCACCTACTGCTACTGAGTACGGAGGAATGTCCTCTGTAACGATTGCGCCGGCAGCGATTACTGAACCTTCACCGATGCGAACACCTTCTAATACAACCGCATTAGCACCAACTAATACGTTATCTTCAATGATTACAGGCTGTGCTGAAGGCGGCTCGATTACACCTGCAAGAACTGCGCCAGCGCCGATGTGACAGTTATTTCCTACTGTCGCACGTCCACCCATGACAACGTTCATATCGATCATAGTTCCAGCACCGATGACAGCGCCGATGTTGATAGAAGCACCCATCATGATTACTGCGTTGTCACCGATTTCCACTTGGTCACGGATGATTGCGCCTGGCTCGATACGAGCATTGATGCCTTTCATATCTAATAATGGAAGCGCCGAATTTCTGCGGTCATTTTCCACTACATAATCTTCAATTTTAGCAGCATTTGCTTCTAAAGCTGCGCTAACTTCTGCCCAATCGCCAAACACAACGCCTGATTTGCCGTCGATGAACGTTTTTGAGCTTTCGCCGAAGTTGATTCCTTCAAGGTCACCTTTAATGTATACTTTTACTGGTGTTGTTTTCTTTGCATTTCCAATAAATGCGATAATTTCTTTTGCGTCTAACATTTTCATAAAAAGAAGCTCCTCCTAATAAACAGTAAATATGCTATTTTTTACTTTAACAAACCATAACATTTTAAACAAGCTAAACGTTCTTAATTATTGCAAGCTTGTTTCTTCTATATATTCTTTAATGACTTCAACAAACGCCTGCACTTGCTGAAGCTCGAATGATTTTTCATAGCCCAATAGCCATGTGTCACGCTCAAGATGCTCATTATGCTCATCCATTAAAGGAATTTTAAAAATATCGACATCATGATTTTGAATCGTGATCGCCGGTAAAATCGCATAGCCGATCCCATTCAGCGCCATTTGCTTGCACGTCTCGATTTGGTCGACGACGATTGTTTGCTTTGGTGTGCTTTGGAAATGATGATGCCACCAGTCTTGGATTTCCTGATAGTAATTGGAATCGCTTTTGAATTGAATGAACGGGCGATCCGTTTTCAATACATCTTCCAATTTATTCATTTCAGTATCAACCAAATAAAGCCGATCCTTGAATAAATGATGACGGACGCCTTTCCAATCAGGTGTTCCGCGAATGATGCCGACATGAACGGTATCGTCATACAAAGCTTTTAAAATGTCACTGCTCCATCCTGTCACCAATGATATTTTCGCTTGCGGATATTTGTTGACATAGCGCTTCAAAACTTTCGGCAGCCAATTTTGCCCGACAATCGTTGCACAGGCAATTTTTAATGTTCCGTACACTTTCCGGTCCATCGCCTGAATTGATTCGCGCACAAGCTCCTCACGCATCATTACATCTTGAGCGAGCTTAATAATCTCCTCGCCGGCGGGTGTCAATGTAAGTCCCTTTTGCGAGCGTATAAAAATCTTTGTCTCCCATGCCTTTTCAATTGTTTGCAGACGTTGGGATAAAGCCGGCTGTGATACAAAAAGTCGTTCAGCAGCCTTTCTCATATTCATTTCCTGAGCTAAAACGGATAACAGCTGATATTCTGAAAAATTCATACTACCCCTCTAA
>JBJFHH010000095.1:9999-15725 GCA_051893475.1 Bacillus sp. (in: firmicutes)
AGCCTCTTCAAAAGTGGCATTAAGCTTTAAACGAGCTATATCGGCATTCATTACGTCTCTTACTTTCAAAATTTCTAACTTTTCGAATTCAATACGTTGAATACCTAAAATTCGATCAAATATTAATGGCAAGGATATTAAGCCATGAAGCTTATATTGGGGATCTAATACCGGAATTGCTGTATAGCCGCTTTTCGTTAAAACAAGCAAACCATGTTCAAGCGAATTATCTACCTGAACATGCGCGACTCTTTCAGCGGAAATTATGTAGTTTTCAATTGTTGAAGAAAGAAGCTCGTCATTATTACAAATCAGCATAATTTAACTCCTACCTTACTTTAACGTATTTGCCGCACAAAAGCTAAAAGCAGCTTCCGTTATATTATAGCATAAAATAAACTTCAGATTTGTAAGTTTACCTTTTTGCTAATGTATTTACCACAATTAAAGTATACACAGTCATTATATGAAAAAGCGCGAATTCATGCACAAAAAAAGCATCCGAAACCATTGAATATGGAATAGAATGCTTTGGCGTTACTACGCATTTAAGATTTCGAAAATTTCAATCGCAATCATGTCGATGTTGTCGAATTGGTATTTAGATGATTTTTCTTTTTCATCATAAACTTCCAGTTCAAACATAGCTGTCTTATTAAAGAATGTCACCTGACACTTCTTCACACCATCTATCTCAAAAAAGCGTTGAGCAGTTTCTGTTTCTTTAGCCTGTTCTTGTAAGTTAAATAATCTAGTAATGATGCCTTGTAGTTGACTCAAAATAAGCATCTCCTTTCAGTATGTAACAAAATTCTTATCAGTAGGTTACACTATAACATACAATTCTATCCGTATGCTATGCATTAGTGTATTCTGAATATTCTCCTAATGTTTACTTTTGGCATTTATCCATTTAAAATGACAGTATCCGATTGAAATGGAGGTATGAGTATGCCAAAAGTACAACAAATAAATAGTACCCTATATTGCATAGATTGTCACGACATACAGCGAAAAAATCGAACAGGCTCCTACGTTTTTAAGGGCGAAAAAACAACTTTAATCGAAACTTCCGCGAGCCCGTCAATCCCATACATATTAGATGGCCTGAAACAGCTTGAAATTAACCTTGAAGATATCGAGAACATTATCGTCACACATATCCATTTGGATCATGCTGGCGGTGCAGGCTTAATGCTGCAGCATTGTCCGAATGCCAAGTTAATTGTTCACCCTAAAGGAGCACGGCATTTAGCTGATCCAAGCCGTCTGATTGCAGGAGCGAGAGCAGTATATGGCGATGACTTTGATCAGCTGTTTGACCCTATTATCCCAATCAGCAAGGACCGAATCATAACTGTAGCCGATGGAGAACAACTGCAAATACTTGATCGTACATTTACCTTTTACCACACGCCCGGTCACGCTAATCACCATATAGCGATTCATGATTCCGCAACGAACGGAATTTTCACAGGCGATACAGCCGGCATTTATTATCGTGAGCTTGACGAAGAAGATTTCAATTTCATTATGCCTTCCACTTCGCCGAGCCAATTCGATCCGGACGCAATGTTGAAATCCGTTCAATTATTTTCCGATTTAAAAGTTCAATCCGTCTACTTTGGCCATTATGGACAATGCAACAATCCCGAAGAAGTATATGAGCAGGTGCGCTACTGGTTGCCAATCTTTACAGCCGAAGCAGAAAAAGCAATGGCAAAACCGTTGTCTTTTGAAGATCGTGTACAAGAAACAACAAACAGCCTGATGGAAATCGTAACATCCTTTTTATTATCAAAAGGAATAACAAAAGATCATCCTGTCTTTGAGATTTTATCATTGGATTTAAGCGTGTCCTCTATGGGTCTTATTGATTATTTGACTAAAAAACAATAGGAGTTTTTAACATGAACCAAGTGATTATTTATACACAAGCCAATTGTCCGCCATGCGAGTTCGCTAAGCTTTATTTCAAAAACCTTGATATTGCATTCGAAGAAAAGAATATTACCCGCGACAAGAAGGCAAAAAACGAAATGATGGTGAAGTATGACGCATTTTCCACACCGGTAATCGTCATCAACGATCAGCCAATCATCGGCTTTGATCAAGAAAGAATCGAAGAATTGCTATCGAAATAACAAGAAAAGCCAAGACCTGCGCAAGTTATAGAGCTAGCGCGAGTCTTGGCTTTTCTTCAATCATGAATAAGTCAGGTACAAACTTATTCATGATTCAACTTTTTTACTTCAACTTTCACCTCAAGCGTATGGGGACCGCCATGATACACACCTTGGAGCGGACTGACATCCGAATAGTCGCGGCCCTTGCACAAAACAACGTGATTCTCCAACACTTCTACATTGTTTGTCGGATCAAGTCCGATCCAGCCGATGCCCGGCACCATAATTTCCACCCAAGCATGTGTCGCATTGTCCCCTACTAAGTTCGAATTCTCCCCGATATACAAATAGCCGCTTATGTAGCGCGCAGGAATACCATTGTTTCTTAATATTCCAAGCATTACATGGGTTAAGTCCTGACAAACGCCGCTCTTCAGCTGAAACGCTTCTTGAGCCGTTGTATCGACTGTGGTCGCTTCCGTATTATAAGTGAATTCATTATACAAGAAAGCCATTAAACGAATAGCAAATTGAATCGGATCGCTATTCGTTCCAATTTTAGCAATTACTTCTTTTAGTTGCTGTTCCTCTAAATATGTATAATTTGTCGTTCGTAAATAAGGCAAATAATGCTCATGAAATAGTTTCGAATAAAAGATTGCTTGCATTTCCGAAGAGAATTGGATTTGCTGCAAATATGGCGCTTTTTGAATACTGACAATTGATTTCGTTTCCACTTCGAGCAGCTGATGCTTCTCCGGGATAAAAAAGCTGCCGATATTATTGCCCCAAATATCAACATGCTCACTCGCCATTGAAGCAGGTGTGATTCTTGATCGAAAAGATAATAATCTTTGGCATTCATTATTTCTGGGCTTCAATCGAATCGTATTCAAGCTTTGCTCAACCGGCGAATCATATTGAAACGTATTCGTATGTACAATTTTATATTTCATTTCCCTTTCACCCCATTGAGTATGAATGATTACTGTTGTTCACTAAAGGGCTGGTTCCATGGACTGTACCTTCATCTTTTCCCATCTGGTTCAACTAAATAATACGTTGAAGAGAAAACATCGCCAAAAAGTGCACATAAATTTGAAAGATTTTTTGTAAATTGCAGTGCTTCCTCCAAAGTAAATTGTTCAATGTGATCCGTTTTGACAGCTGACATCATTTCCTCAAGCACACCGAACATTCTCAGCGAATAAGGAGCGACCTGCTTTCTTTCTATTTCATTAATGGCCTGCCTTACCATCTCAAGACCGTATCGAACAGAGCCCGGGAATGTCCGATCTGTAATCAAATAGTTCAAAATCATCTCCGGCTTTTTCATCCGATATTTTTTCGAGTAATCTTCATAGCCATGAACCAGCTGAAGCGCAAAATTCAAATCATACTCTTTAAAATCGCCATCGTTGCTCACATTGGAGCGCTGAAGCAAGGTTTGTAAAATGAAAGCTGTTTTACCCGCTCTCTCAAGCCATTTTCCGATTTTAATAAACTGATAGGCTGAATCGCGCGTCATCGCTGAATCAATAAACCCTGAAGCTGTCATAGCCGTTCTTTGAATACGCTGTAAAAAGGCATTGATATCCCGCAGCGAAAAATGTGTTTGCGCGCGCACTTGGTATTTCTCATGCTGCAAATATAAATACAGTTCATTCCAAACTTCCCATAATTCATTCGGAATAATATCACGTGTCATACGGGCATTTTCTCGAACATTGCTCGTTATTATTGATAAAGCATTAAAATTGTTGCTTGAAAAAGCCAAATAATCAACAATATTACGAACACGCAAATCTTTATAGACGTTCTCATATTCCGTACGATTTCCGCAAATATCCAATATTGATTGCCAATCTTGGAGATACGCCTCATCGCCGCCCGATTCCTCAAGCATTTTCACGAGCTGCACACCAAGAATATGCGCATTGCTTTCCGTTCTTTCACTATATCTTGCCATCCAATATAAAGCATCGGCCACCCGACTAAGCATTCTGAAACTCCTCCTTTAAAATCCATGTATCCTTTCCGCCTCCGCCTTGCGAGGAGTTTACAACAAGCGACCCTTCCTTTAAAGCAACCCTTGATAATCCGCCAGGCAGAACATGAATGTCATCGCCTTTCATAACAAACACGCGCAAATCAATATGACAAGGATAAAACTTGCCTTGCTGGTATACCGGTGCTCTCGATAATTTAATCGTTGGCTGCGCGATATATTGCTTTGGATTTTCCAAAATTTTAGCACGGAATACCTCAATCTCCTCATCAGTCGCATGCGGGCCAATCAGCATATCATAGCCGCCTGATGCCCCTACATTTTTGACAACCAGTTCGTTTAAATGGTCTAAAACCCAAGCCAACTGCTTTTCACAGCTCAATAAATAGGTTTCCACATTAGGGATAATCGGCTCTTCATTTAAATAATAACGAATCATCTCGGGCACATAGGCATACATCGCCTTATCATCGGCAACACCATTGCCTACTGCATTCAAAATCGCTACATTACCGTTTTTATAAGCTTCTATAATACCTGTAACCCCTAATAAAGAATCTTTACGGAAAACAGCAGGATCAAGGAAATCGTCATCAATACGACGATAAATAATATCGACCTTTTTCAGTCCTTGAATGGTCTTTCTATAAACAATATTGTCTTTAACGATTAAGTCTCGTCCTTCAACTAACGGGATATTCAATTGTTGTGCAAGAAATACATGATCATAATAAGCGGAGTTGTAAACACCTGCTGTCAGCAGCACTGCTTGAGGTTCTTGATTTTTTTCCATATTAAGCGGAATATGTGATAAAAGTGCAGAACGCATTAAGGAAAGTTGATTTTCTAAAGATTGAATTGAATGCTTTGAAAAGAACTCTGGATATACCTGTCTCATTACATACCTATTCTGATAGACGTAAGACATTCCGGATGGATTGCGCAAATTATCTTCTAAAACACGATATGTTCCATGCTCATCGCGAATTAAGTCGATACCTGCGAGAAAAATATGGTTATTAAGCGGCACCTTTGCTCCAATCATCTGTTTATAAAAATACGCATTATCATTTACAAGCTCACGTGGTACAATTCCCGCTTCTACGATATTCTGATCATTATATATATCATCAAGAAACAGATTGAGCGCTTCGACCCGCTGCTTCATCCCTCTTTCGATCATTCTCCACGTTTCAGCAGGAAAAATAATCGGCACAAAATCAAACGGCATTGCTCTCTCTGTTCCACCCTCTTCTCCGTATACCGTAAAAGTGATTCCTTGCCTAAGAAAGCTCGATTGCGCTGTCTCATGCTTCTCTCTTAACTCATCTTCAGAAAATTTCAACAATTTAGAATAAAATGATTGATAATGTTCTTTTGGTTTATTCCCCTTCAGCATTTCATCGAAATACTGTCCTGTCTCGTACGGTTTAAACATTCACCCTCGCCTCCGACGCAATCAAAATAGTTATAGTATTATAAGAAAGATAATACGACATTTGTTAACAAAATCCTTTTTATTCTTAAATATTTTCGCGAAAAATCTCACAAAATATTTGACAGCGCTTTCACAATATGCTAAAAGGAAGCCC
>JBJFHH010000096.1:0-15588 GCA_051893475.1 Bacillus sp. (in: firmicutes)
TTGCATCTAATACAGCATCCGGCACAAATCTTGTCAACAAAATCATCGTTCCGCCAACGACAATTGGCACATTTAAACCAATTAGCATACCAGCAATATGCGTAAGCGGCATGACCGTCAGAAAAATATCTTTTTCATTATATTGATACATATCAATGCCGGCTTCGGTTTTCCATAAAGCATTATGATACGTTAGCATCGCTCCTTTCGGCATGCCGGTAGAGCCCGATGTATATAAAATTAATGCGACATCTTCTTTCGCATCAATCGATACTTTTGGCAGCTGCTTCAATTGACTATCTAAAATCTTCATTAAATCTGTACTGTTCGGAATTTCTTCTTTTCGGGTAATTGCTTCCGGGAAGACAGGCTGAGGATTCACTGGCAGAAAATCCTGATAGTTTGTGACAATGACTTCTTTCAGCTTAGTATTTGCTCGGATATTTTCGACTAACGGGAATAAATGATCATGAGTGACAATGATTTCGGCACCTACATCGTTCAACTGATAGATTAGCTCCTGTTCCTTAAACATTGGATTGATCGGACTGACAGAGGCTCCAATCTTTTGGATGCCGAGATGACAAATAATATATTGCGGGCAATTTTGCAGAAATAGAGCTACAGCATCTCCTTTTTGGACACCGTTTTTAAGCAAGTGCTGCGCGAATAAATTAACATATAACCCCAACTTTTCATAGGTGATGTCCCGCCCGTAAAAGTGGATGGCAGACTTAGTCGGGGTGTTGCGCGCATGCTCGCTTACAAATTCATGAATCGCATGCTTTGTTTGCTTCATTATTTTCACTCCAATCCTATTTCATTTCCACAATATTCTTCAAAGTCCCGCTAATACCTCCTCATGAAATCCGCCTATTTTCGCCAAATAAAATAGCTTATGCTAATTAGAAAATCTATTCCTAATGCTAATGACCAAACCTTGAAAATCGTAGATAAAGCTTCTGTCCTTGTGGGGTCGTTTATCAAAAAAACCAGACCTAGCAGCAACGAAGCTCCGATAAAATATGCTAAAAGATGCCGCAACCAGCCTTTAAAATAGTGCTTCGCATATTCAAGCCCGACTCTTTGAATCGGTTTCTCTCCTTGCTTCACGATATAATAGCGGAACCTTTCATCCGCCCACTGAATCATGCTTTTTCCGAAGGCAATCGATACACCGATATAGAGAGCCGCAATCGCATGCGCCTTTGTTGCAGTGGCACCCCTATATAAATCTATTCCTGTAACAACCAACAATACCACATCAATAACCGGCGTCATTGCCAGCAGAAACAAACCGAATTTTTCACGTTTGGCAATATATCTCATGATAAAACCCGCTAAAATAAACACCCAAAACAATATTTCACAAGCTACAATACTCCAAGCAATCGCATTCATTTTAATTCTCCTATTCGTACATTCTTTTTCCAAAATATGTTACATTAAGTGTAATTGGTGACGTAACGTAACCTGCAAGCTTTGTTTAGGAGGTTTATAAATGAATTATTATTCAATCGGCGAAATTTCGAAACAGTTCAACATTTCACTTCGGACACTGCGTTATTATGACGAAATTAAACTTCTGCAGCCGGCAATTAAAGAGGAAAACGGAAGAAGATTTTACTCACAGGAAAACCTGATCACCTTGGAGAAAATAAGCTTATTAAAATCTGCTTCTCTGCCTCTATCACACATTCAAAGTATATTAAATGAAGCAGATATTCATGCCGTCCTTTCGCTTCATAAAGAATTGTTAGAAAAAGAAATTCAGCAACTTCAGCAATCCGTCGCCCATACTCAATCTCTTTTACATATTTTATTTTTGGAAAAGGAACTCAATTGGCAGCAGCTGCTCCCTCTCGTCAAACAAAACGAAACGATGAATAAGGAAAAGAAGCTCGTAACAGATCAGTTTTTCAATCAACAAGAACAGTTAACATTAAAAGAAGTGCTTCCAAAGTTGGAGAACGATGATCCGGCAACGATTAAGTGGCTTAGAATTATGAAAAGAATCCATTTATGCGCAGAAAAAAAACTTCCCCCTGATTCGGAAGAAGCTCAGTTGCTTGCAGCAGACATTCAATTATTGACGTTAGAAACATTTAACGGAAATCAGGAGCTTGCCGATAAATTTTGGGAGATAAGAAAATCAGAGGAGCCTTCACAGGTAATGAACTTATACCCTATAAAAAAAGAAATATTGGATTATGCGGAAAGATTAATGGACATCTATGAAAATAACAACAACCGTTCATAATGAAAAAGAGCCTCCAAATTCCCTGAGAGGCTCTTCCTTCACCCTAATAGCTCTTTAAGCTTCATTTTATTTTTCGATATATCTTCCAGCGTATATGAATCCAGCACTTTCAAGAAGGCAAACAATGCTTGATTAAGGACACCTTTTAACGTGCAAATTGATGTAATCGGGCAGCCTGCATGATCGCCGCCGAAGCATTCTACAATATTAAAATCTTCTTCCGTTTTTCTGACCAATTGCCCGATATTAATCTTACTTGGCTCCATAGCCAAACGAATACCGCCGTTTCTGCCCCGAACCGTCTCCAAATAACCTAGTTTGCCGAGCTGATAAATGATTTTCGTTAAATGATTTTTAGAAATGCCGTATGCGTCAGCTATTTCCTGAATGTTAACGAGCTTATCGTTATGTACCGTCACATATAATAAAACACGAATCGAATAGTCCGTAAAACTTGTTAATCTCATTATTCATACCTCATTTTAAGAGATTTAAATTATCTTTATTTTAACATAATGGTGTAAATTTGAACACAATTGTCACAAAAACATGTATTTTAAATATTGCTTTTATTTTCTGAACAATTATAATAAACATGTATTTAAAATACTTCTTTATAGGGATGGGGAAACTTCATGTTATCACAATCAACTATTACAACTATTAAAGCAACAGTACCTGCACTAGAAGCATACGGGAAAGACATTACAACCGCATTTTACAAAAAATTATTTGAAACGCACCCGCAACTATTAAATATCTTTAATCATACAAACCAACAAAAAGGCAGACAGCAAAACGCTTTAGCCACCACTGTTTTAGCAGCAGCAAAATATATCGATCAGCTGGAAGTGCTTTTGCCGGCAGTGAAACAAATTGCTCATAAACACAGAAGCTTACAAGTGTTGCCTGAGCATTATCCGGTAGTCGGAGAAACATTATTATGGGCAATCAAAGATGTTTTAGGAGATGCAGCAACTGATGAAATACTGAACGCATGGGGAGAAGCATATGGCGTAATAGCGGATATCTTCATTTCTGTCGAAAAAGAAATGTATGAAGAAGCGGCTGCTGAGCTAGGCTGGGAAGGCTATAAATCATTTATCATCAGCAAAAAAGTACAAGAAAGCCACAACATCACTTCTTTCTACTTAAAAGCAGCAGATGGAGCAAAGCTTCCGGCATTTAATCCAGGTCAATACATTACTGTCCGCGTCAGCATTCCGGGTGAACAGTACTTATTAAATAGACAATATAGCTTAACAGCTTTACCGAATGAAGATTACTATCGAATTTCTGTCAAAAGAGAAGCGATCGAAGGATCACCGGCTGGAAAAGTATCAAACTACCTTCATGATTTCATAAACGAAGGCGATGCACTTGAAGTGACAGCACCTGCCGGCGATTTTACAATCGACTTGTATCAATCAAAGCCAATCCATTTTATTGCTGCAGGAGTAGGAATCACACCATTTATGAGTATGCTTCATACATTGGCAGATGCAAAGTCTCATAGAGATATTACAGTTGTTCACGCTGTGCAAAACGAACACGTACAAGCCTTTCATCAAGAATTGGCAGCGCTTCAAAATAAGCTATCCAATTTCAGCGCTTCCTTTTATTATGAGTCTGGAGACGGCTGCGAGAAGCAAGAGAGCTTTCAATACGCCGCGGGCCGTGTAAATGAAGAAACTCTGCAACAGCTGGATTCTACTGGCATTTATTATGTGTGCGGTCCGGTACCATTCATGCAATATGTCGTTTCTACTTTATATAAAATGGGCATTTCTGAAGAACAAGTAAAATACGAATTCTTCGGACCGGCCATGGCTATTGAACAAGCATAATTCCTTAAACAACAAAAAAATCGCGCTTGGCGATTTTTTTGTTTGTCTTAATGTCCGCCCAAATAGGCTTTTTTCACTTCTTCACTAGTTGTCAGTTCTTCAGCTTGTCCCGACAATACAATTCGTCCCGTCTCTACTACGTAAGCCCGATCAGCGATTGAAAGCGCCAAATTGGCATTTTGTTCAACCAATAGAATGGTCGTTCCGGCATTATTAATCTCCTGAACAATCGAGAAAATTTGCTTTACCAATAACGGCGCAAGACCCATTGACGGTTCATCAAGCAACAATAACTCCGGTTTCGCCATCAGAGCCCGTCCCATTGCCAGCATTTGCTGCTCCCCGCCTGACAAAGTGCCTGCCTGCTGCTTTTGGCGTTCAAGCAATCTCGGAAATAAATGATACACTCTCTCCAAATCTTGCTTAATACCAGCCTTATCTTTTCGTAAGTAAGCGCCCAACTCAAGGTTTTCCAAAATAGTCATATTGGCAAATACTCTGCGCCCTTCCGGAACATGAGAGATACCCTTTTTCACAATCGATTGCGCCGCTTTTCCTTTAATCGAAGTATCTTTAAATAAAATGTCGCCTTGCTTTGGCTTCAACAAGCCGGATATTGTTTTAAGCAAAGTGCTTTTCCCGGCTCCATTGGCACCAATCAGCGTGACGATTTCACCTTGATTGATTTCAAGCGAAACCCCTTTCAGCGCTTGGATATTTCCGTAATATACATTGATGTCGCTCACTTTTAACATTTATGAAACCTCCTCGCCTAAATACGCTTCAATTACCTTCGGATTGTTGCGGATTTCTTCCGGCTTTCCATGAGCAATCAGCTGTCCGTGATCCAATACATAAATCCGTTCGCAAACACCCATGACAAGCGACATATCATGCTCAATGAGCAGAACGGTCAAATCGAATTTTTCACGAATAAATGCAATCAGTTTCATGAGTTCCTGTGTCTCCTGCGGATTCATTCCGGCAGCCGGTTCATCCAAAAGCAATAATTGCGGCTTGGCAGCCAAAGCTCGGGCAATTTCCAATCGACGTTGCTGACCGTAAGGCAAATTTTTAGCAAGTTCATCTTTGAAAATATCCAAATTGAATATTTTTAAAAACTCCAATGCCTTTTCTTCAATGACTTTTTCTCCTTTCATATGATTCGGCAAACGAAGAATGGAGCTGAAAATACTGTGTTTCGATAACGAATGATAGGCAACCTTTACGTTATCGATGACTGATAAATCACCGAACAGACGAATATTTTGAAAGGTGCGGCTTATGCCCTTCTGATTAATCTTATAAGGAGGCAGTTTCCTTAAATTTTCGCCTTTTAAAGATATGCTGCCTTCTGTAGGTATGTACACGCCTGTCAGCAAATTGAAAAATGTTGTTTTGCCGGCTCCATTTGGTCCGATCAAGCCAATCAGCTCACCATGATGGATTTCCATGTTTACGCCTGAAACAGCCTTCAACCCGCCAAATTGTATACCGACTGAATCAACTTTAAGCAGTGGTTTGTTTGTTGTCATGCTTGTGACCTCCTTTACGCTTAAAGAAAGTGGTAAATTCCTTCGTCCCCATTAAACCTTGCGGACGATAAATCATCATAATGATTAAAACTAAGCTATAAATGATCATTCGTGTTTCTGGATAGTCTTGCAAGAAAGTTGTGACGATTGTCAATAATATGGCAGCCAATACAGAACCAGATAAACTGCCGAGTCCGCCGAGCACTACAAAAATCAAAATGTCAAAAGACTTTAGGAATCCAAAGTTAACAGGCTGGATAATGTAAAAATTGTGAGCATACAAGCCGCCGGCAATCCCTGCGAAAAAAGCACCGATTGCAAAGGCGATGACTTTGTAATAAGTCGTATTAATACCCATTGAATCAGCTGCCGTCTCATCCTCTCGAACCGAAATACAAGCACGCCCATGCGTTGAGGCTGTAAAATTCCGAATGACAATAATCGTCATTAATACAGCGGCAAATACCCATGGCCATGTCGTCAAATGAGTCACCTGCATACCTGCTGCTCCGCCGACATAGTCGATATTCAATAAGGTGATTCTGACTATTTCACCGAATCCAAGCGTTGCAATCGCCAAATAATCGCCCTTTAGCCGCAAGCTTGGAATACCAATCAATAATCCCATTAAAGCTGCTGCAATTCCCCCGATTAACAGCGCCAAAAAGAAAGGCTGTTCCAGCTTCATAGTTACGACCGCAGACGCATATGCCCCCACTGCCAAAAAGCCTGCATGACCGATTGAAAACTGCCCTGTAATTCCAATAATTAAATGCAAACTCACTGCCAAAATGATATTAATGCCGATAAACATAATTGCATTTTGGTAGAAAGCATTCAAGGTTCCTCCGCTAATCAGCATTTGAATGACAGCGAATATGACGAACGAGAGTACAATTGAGAGCCAAAATCCTTTTGCTCGTTTCAATATATTCATAGCTTTGTCGCTCCTATACTTTTTCTTTTTTGTTTTTACCGAAGATGCCTTGCGGTCTGAAAATAAGAATTAAAATCAGTACAACAAAGGCAGCGCCATCACGCCACAGCGAATATCCGGCAGCACTGACTAATGCTTCAATGACACCAAGCAGCAATCCGCCGACCATCGCTCCCGGTATAATGCCGATTCCTCCTAATACAGCAGCGACGAATGCTTTTAGTCCTGGAAGCAAGCCCATAAGCGGTTCAATCTTAATATAATAAATACCGAAAATAACACCGGCAGCTCCCGCTAACGCAGATCCAATCGCAAAAGTGGCAGAAATTGTATTATCCACATTGATCCCCATTAGTTTTGCAGCATCAGCATCATAAGAAACCGCACGCATCGCTTTGCCGATTTTTGTTTTATGGACAATAAATTGCAAAATGACCATCAAAATTACAGCTACGGCAAAAATCCAGATGGACATACTATTCACTGAAACACCTAAGATGTCGATGTTTTCAGAAGGCAGGACATTTTGCGGATACGCGTCCAATTGCGCGCCGCGGAAATAAATAAATCCGTATTCAATCAATAATGAAACACCGATTGCTGTAATTAAAGCAGCAATTCTCGTTGCGTTCCGAAGCGGTTTATATGCAATTCTTTCTATTAGTACACCAAATACCGCACATACTGTCATTGCCACCATTAGTGCCGGAATAAAAGGCAAATCAAAAATCGTAATCGAGTAAAAACCGACAAAGGCTCCAATCATAAACACATCGCCATGAGCAAAATTAATCAATTTTATTATTCCGTAGACCATTGTATAACCAAGTGCAATAAGGGCATAAATGCTGCCGAGCGAAAGCCCGTTAATGATTTGCTGAATCCATTCCATGTTCGACTCCCCTTGAAAAATATTTCCCGGATAATATTTAATGACCGTCGCCGGTCCTTCTTATTCTGGCACTTTTCCTAAGACTAAGGCCAGTACACCTCAAATTATTAGAAAAAGGAGGCACAGTTGCCCCCTCCATCACTATCACATTATTGTGGATCAATCTTCGTTTTAAATTGCTGTTCTCCATTAACAAACTCAAGGATTGTCGCAGATTTTACCGGATTGTGCTTATCATCCAACGTAAATGTACCTGTGATTAGTTCCAGATTTTCAGTTGAAGCAAGAGCATCCTTAATTTTCACAGAATCTGTTGAACCAGCACGCTTGATTGCATCGGCCAAGAAGTATCCAGTGTCGTAGCCTAAAGCATTGAACGCATCCGGAGATCTATCAGAATACTTCGCTTTGAAGGCAGTAACAAATTTTTGAATTTTTTCATCCGGATCGCCGGAAGAATAATGGTTCGTAATGAATGTATTGTTCAATGCTTCATTACCTGCAATTTCAACCAACTTCGGAGAATCCCATCCGTCTCCGCCCATGATTGGAACATTTAAGCCCGCTTCACGCGCTTGCTTCACAATCAAACCAGCTTCTTCATAATAGCCAGGCAAGAAAATGAAATCCGGCTCTGCTGCTTTCAGGCGAGTCAAAGTCGCACGGAAATCGGTATCTTTGGCCACATATGCTTCTTCCGCAACAATCTCTCCGCCATTTGCTTCAAATTGCTCAACAAAGGCTGCTGCTAAACCTTTCGAATAGTCGCTTGCGCTATCTAAGTAAATCGCTGCTTTCGTCGCTTTCACTTCCTGAGTGGCAAAGTTAGCAGCAACTGTACCTTGGAAAGGATCGATAAAGCTTGTTCTAAAGGCATATTCGTTTAATTTACCGTCTTTAAATGTAATATCCGGACTTGTTCCGCTTGGTGAGATAATTGGTGTTTCATTATTTTCCGCGATCTGAACTTGGGCAATTGTATTACCGCTCGTTGCCGCACCGACACTAGCCACTACATCATTCTGCGTGATCAGCTTCAGAGCCGCGCTTGTTGCTTCTGAACCTTCAGACTTGTTGTCCACTTTAATAAGCTCAATTTTTTTGCCGTCAATTCCTTCTTTATTGATCTCATCGATCGCCAATTCAAGCCCTTCCAAAATAGATTGTCCATAAGATGCAACCCCGCCGGATAGCTCAAGATTCGCGCCAATTTTGATTGTATCTCCGCCACTGCCGCCGCTTGAACCACTGCCGCTGTCTTTATCTGTTGAATTAGAGCCGCAGCCTGCAAGCACAACACTTGCCGCTAAAGATAGAGAGAATAATAACCCAGTTAACTTCTTCTTTTTCACTTTAAGACCCCCTATAATCTATTATTAATCTTTATGTATGAATATTTTAAAAATAACAAATATTCTAAAAATATATTACACGATGATAAGGCCTTAAGTCTACATATTATTACATTTTATTACAAATATATCGTTTTTTAGTTCAAATTCTCTTCATTTCCATTTTTCAATATACCACTATCTGACTGCTAGGATTCATCTATGGTAATGGTGCTCGGCCAATGATTTGCAGTAACAGTCCTGAATCGGGGGGATTATATCCTATTCCACTGCTCTCCAGTTATAGTTATATAAGAAAAAATCAAGAAGCAACAATTTAAAAGCAAAGAGACTGCCTAAGAGTCAATAAACGACCTTTAGGCAGTCTCTGTTCAGCGCAGGCAAACTGCATTAATCAAATCCTTCAACGCAGCAGCTGCAGCCGCTCTAGGATGAGATGCTCCACCGGTTACACAAATAGCCCCCATTTCCTTCGTTTCAAAAACAATGCCCTTATTCTTCCCGTCCACATGAAATAACGGATGATTTTGCGAAAGTTTCACCGGGCTCACATGTACCTCTACTTGATTGTGATTGACTAAAGCACGGGCAATCAACTTCAGCTTTTTGCCTTCAGCGTTTACTTCTGCTAAATCTTCTGTTGTTATTTCATCTATTCCGGATATCCGAATATCATCTAAGCAGAGTTTTGCTCCTAAAAAACGATTGGCCAGCAACAAGATTTTACAGGCGCTGTCGATACCCTTCACGTCCATATCAGCATTTGCTTCAGCAATTCCTGCTTCCTGTGCATGGTTTAACGCTTGTTCAAAAGAAAGCTGTTCTTGATACATGCTTGTCAAAATATAATTGCTTGTTCCGTTCAATATTCCCTCTATAGAAGTGATTGTGCTACCAGCCAAGCTGTATTCGCCAATATCCAATGTCGGCAAGGCTGCAGCGGTTGCGCCGCTGTATTTCAGCTTCGCTCCATGTTTTTCTGCAACTTCCATCACTTCCTTAAAGGAAGTAACTAATGCACCCTTGGAGACGGCAATGACATCCATGCCCTGAGACAATGCCTCCATCATGTACCTTTTCCCTGGCTCGCCATTCACAATATTGGTCGGCGAGCATTCAACCAGAATATCTCCTTTTATATTTACTTGCTGAAAAGAAATATTCATCCGCTGCGTGTATTGAGATAGCGAAGCAGATCCAGTACCGTACTGCAACAAATCATCCAGCTGGATACCATCCTCCTGAGCAATCATTCCTTTACTGCCTATAATTCCGTAAACCTTCACTTCTAAATTAAACGTCTCCTTCAGCATTTGCCGCTTTTCCGTCAGAAGTTTTACCAGCTCTCTGGCAACATTTCCATATCCGCTAATGATTATGTTCTTTTTCATCCCTATCTCCCAAGCACTATTTATATATGATAAGTTTTACTGAATAGCGTTAAATCTTCAATTCTAGCGATATTCGGTGTGTAGCCGATGCCAGGAGCGTCAGGAATGATTATACACCCGTCCTTCATTTCCACTGCAGGGTCGATAATATCCTGCTTCCAATAATGTGCGGAAGGTGCTGTATCTCCCGGCAACGTGAAGTTAGCCAGGCTCGTAATGGCTATATTGTGAGCTCGTCCGATGCCTGCCTCGAGCATGCCGCCGCACCACATCGGAATATTATGCTTAACGCAAAGATCATGAATCTTCTTTGATTCCGTCAAACCGCCGACTCTGCCAATCTTCAAATTAATGACCTTGCAGCTGCCCAATTCAATTGCCTTTCTGGCATCTTCTGCCGAATGAATGCTTTCATCCAAGCAAATCGGAGTTGCCAGCTCTGCCTGCAATTTGGCATGGTCGATAATATCGTCATGGGCGAGGGGTTGCTCAATCATCGTCAATCCGAATTCATCGAGTTGCTTCAGATAATCGATGTCACTCAGTGAATAGGCGCAATTGGCATCCGCCATCAGCTGAATTCCCGGAAACTCTTTGCGAACCGCTCGTAAAATTTCAACATCCCAGCCTGGCATAATCTTCACTTTTATTCTTTTATAGCCGTCTTTCAAATAGTCCTCAATTTGCTTCAGCAGCTGCTGTTCAGAGTCTTTGATTCCGATGCTGACACCGACTTCAATCTTGTTCTTCACGCCGCCTAACGCTTTAGAAAGAGAAAGTTTGTTTTCCTTCGCATACAAATCCCATATAGCACCTTCGATGGCTGCCTTCGCGTTGAAATTGCCGCGTACCGGCTTGAAGATATCCGATACGTCATCGGGATGACCGATAGAAGCTTTAGACAAGCGCGGTATTAAATGATCGTTCATCATATGCCAGTTTGTTTTGACCGTTTCTTCATTATACATCGGCTCAACAATCGAAACAGATTCAGCCCAGCCTGATAAACCGCTTTTGGATTGCACTTCCACCACGATAAAATCTTTATCGACCTCTGTTCCTACACTTGTTGTAAAAGGATGCAGCAGTTCCATTTTGACTTGTCTTAAAACGATGCTTTTAATCTCCATTTTTATTCCCCTTTATTTCTCAGTCCGCTTTTTTCAGCACATAAACATATTGATTTTCCGTTTGGCTGTCCTTCAGTAAATCAACTACCAACCAGCCGCGCTTTAAATAATGCGTAAATACTTGTCTTGTTGTTTCCCGCCATTTCACAGCGAGAGGGAAATCGCTTCCCTTCAACGCCTGAAAATTGCCGGGAACCGGCACAAGCAAATATTCATTATTCAGATTTAGCGTGATTTCTGAGGGTCTTACAAACCCATCAACCAAATAAGTAGAGATACAATACGGATGCTCCAAGCTGTGAATCTTTTCATCCGCTTCCTCTCTTATGCGCCACTCCACTAAAAAACGATCGGTCGCAATCCCGCTGTTCATCGCATCAGACATTTCACCGTACACATTCTCCTTATAATCCGTACAAACCGCCTTCAGCTTATGAATATTCAAATTGCCATTGACTGTTTCCAAAGGGTCATATGTCCATGAAATATAGTCATAGCCCATTTGCAACGCTAACTCTTTCTGCTTTCTTTTTAAACGCTCTCCAATCCCGGATGCACGATAGTCCGGATGAATGCCAAGGCAGTGTGAAACGACATAAATATTCTTCCCATTAAAGCCGGGAAAGCTATATTGAAAACCAATCAGCTGCTCCTTATAAAAAGCGCCAAGAACAAAACCGCCATTCTCAACGGCTGCCACTGTCTGATTAACCGGGATAGCATCCTCGGTCGACCAAACTAACGATTCCAGCTTATAAACCTCCTCCAATTCCTTTACTGTATGAAGATTTCGTATCGTTAAAGCAGATAAAACTTGCTGTTTCATGTATGCTCCTCCTTGCTGTTAAATGTCACCACTGTTGTTGATCAGCACCTATCAATAGTTGCGCTAAAATTTGCGTGCCATAAATCAACGCTTCCTTATCAAAAGACATGGCCGGATGATGCAAACCAGGCTGCAAGCCGCAGCCAAGCCCAATCATAGTAGCAGCAATATCCGGTTTTTTCATCGTATAAAAATGAAAATCCTCCGCTCCCGGCGATTTGCATTCAGGACTGACATTCCCCTCTCCTAAAACATCCGCAATCGCTTTTGTCGCAACCGCTATCGCCCGCTCATTCGTTATGGCTGCTGGCGCATATTCTTCCAGACTGAATGCAATATCTGTTCCTGTCAGTTGCGCGACCGACTGGATAACATGCTGCGCTTTCTCAATCAGCTTGTCCATTGCCATATTGTTTTCCGATCTTAAGTCAAATGTAAAGCGCGCTCTTTCCGGTATGCTGTTGGACGCTTCTCCTCCATGCAGCTCCGTAATTTTGATGGAATAGCGACCTTGCTCCTGCAAACGAATTTGTATAATTGCTTGAATCAACATGGAAGCCGCTTCAAGCGCATTAATTCCTTGCTCCGGTCTTGCCGCATGAGCGGTTTTCCCGGTAATCACACCTTTAATGCTGACGGTTGAACCATGCTGAATGACAGGTGCAGCCTTTTGAAACGGAACTTCCATTTCCGGACGCAAATGAATGCCGGCAAGAAACTTCACATTTTCCAAAGCACCCTCCTTCACCATTTGCAATGCGCCTTCAGCCATTTCCTCAGCCGGCTGAAAAATGAAGCGAATCGTATGATGAAAGCTACGGCCGCTTTTGGCTAGCGCAAGTGCCGCGCTTAAAACCATTGTGCTATGGGCATCATGTCCACATGCATGATTTGCCCTCATCTCGCCGTCAATTTCTTGCATAAGCGCATCCATATCAGCGCGAAGTGCAATGACTTCTTGTTTTTCCCCTTTTAGTTCAGCAATGAAACCATAGTGGTCATCATACGTCTGAACAGCCAAACCCGCATCTGTTAAAATATTTTGCAAATAACTGGATGTTTTTTTCTCCTTCCAGCTCGGCTCTGCCAGATCATGAAGTTCATCATATATATGTAAAATATCTTCCTTATGCTGAAGGATGATTTCAGCAGGACTTTTCATATTTAACCCCTCCTTAATGCCATTATAATATAAAAGAGGCGCCTTTAAGACAGATGAAAACCATCTTAAAGGCGTCCTCTCACTATAACTTTTAAAATATAATATGTGCCGCGATTACAGCGATCGGTAGTGTGATGATTGTACGTAAAATAAAGATCAACACTAAATCTTTAAAGTTAACCGGAATTTTGGAGCCCAATACAAGCCCGCCCATTTCGGATAAGTATACAAGTTGCGTAACGGATACGCAGGCAATGACAAATCGAGTCAATTCGCTTTCAATTCCGCTTCCTAAAATCGCCGGAAGCAACATATCCGCAAATCCGACTACCATTGTTTGTGCAGCTTCAGCCGCTTCAGGAACCTGCATCCATGTTAAAATTGGCTCAAACGGTTTGCCTAAAATCGCAAAAACAGGTGTATACTCTGCGATAACAAGACCAATTGTTCCGATTGCCATAACAACCGGCATAACGCCAATCCACATATCCAATACATTTTGGAACCCTTCTTTGAAAATCGAAGAGATTTTATCATTTTTGCTCGCCTTTTTAAGCGCTTCATTCACGCCCCATTTTGCAAGTGAAATATTAGAAGGAATCGTCTCCTCCAGTTTCAGTTCCACATGCTCATAACCAGTGTCCGCTTTTCTTGATAAAGGTGGAATGCGCGGCATAATAATTGCTGCAACGAGACCAGCGACTACGATCGTAAAATAGTATGGCAAGAAATACTGCTCCAAATCTAATTCTTGAATAATAACGATTGAAAATGTAATCGATACTACAGAAAACGTTGTCGCGATAATAGCTGCTTCACGCTTTGTATAATACCCTTCCTCATATTGTTTCGCTGTAAGCAAAACACCGATTGTTCCGTCTCCTACCCATGAAGCTAAACAGTCCAGTGATGAACGTCCCGGCAATTTAAAAACCGGACGCATAATACGCATGCATAATGCCCCCGCAAATTCAAGCAATCCAAAGTTTAATAGAAGCGGCAATAAAATACCGGCCAATAAGAAAGTTGTAAATAACGTAGGAATTAGTCCACTAAGAAGTAAATCACCTGTATTTTCAGAAATAATCCAGTCTGGTCCAATTTTCATAAATGTAATAACGGCAAATCCAGCACCGATTACACGAGTAATCATCCAAAATTTGCTGACATTCAGCAAGTTATTCAGAAAGGCATGTTTTGTAATAAAAGTCGGTTTCGCTAAAACAGCGATCACCGAACCGATTGCACCTAGTACAATAAAGGTAACAGCCGCAAGCGGAATCCATTCACTGACAGCCGACATGATTTGCCCGGATAAAAAGGCAATTGGAATCGTAATCGAACCATCTACTTTAATCGGGACAATAAACAGTAAAATACCGATAAGCGATGGAATTAAAAACTTCAAATAATCTTTTACAGCATAAGAAGATTGCTGTTTTTCTTCATTTTGCTTTTGAGCAAGATTGTTCATTTCTTTTTCCCCTTTGTTCTCTTATGTGCAGCTCGCCGATACAAGTAAGAAACTTGCATACAGTTGCATTAAATTCATTTCTATCAGTTCTGTATTAAAAACAATACTTCGAAATAATAAAACATTTCAACATTACATTGCAAGCGAAAAGACTATAATAATTCAAATTTATTTATATTTATGCAATACATTGAAAATAAAAGCTTTTTACCAAGCTATTGAAAAGGCAGTTTTAAGCTGTTAAGATAATCTTAGTCAGCAAGATGAATATGCGCCCGTAGCTCAATTGGATAGAGCGTCTGACTACGGATCAGAAGGTTATGGGTTCGACTCCTTTCGGGCGCGCCATTTATAAATTTCATATGCGGGTGTAGTTTAATGGTAAAACCTCAGCCTTCCAAGCTGATGTCGTGAGTTCGATTCTCATCACCCGCTTACATGGGACAGAGTCTATCTTAAAGGATAGGCTTTTTTGTTGTTTCCTTGTTTAAATCCAGGCTCGTCTGAGAGAAGAGTGAACGAAGGGCCGGTTATTTTTGGGGGCAATGGAACGGTAAGCTTGCAAGTAAAAGTGGCTCTTCATTCAATGATGGTTTGGTTTGGTGGCCTGCGGTCGGCTTAATTATTTGTTAAAGTGGAAGAAAAATCTTTAAAAGTTGAGATGGTAGTCCAATGATTGCTCGCCGCGATATCCGGCCAGTACTTTAGCTAAATCTCGCTCAATCATTTGGCGCTTTTCGTGAGTTGCCGGCAGTCTTCTCAGCAATGCTTCAAGTTTCAGT
>JBJFHH010000097.1:0-3669 GCA_051893475.1 Bacillus sp. (in: firmicutes)
CGGAGGCATTGACTTTATAATTAATTTGCAAAAACTGTAGCGGAAACGGTGTGGGTGGAAGAAGATCCTGACGATCTTGTTGCAGTTACGGTGTAATTCGCACCAAGGCAGGGACCGCCAGTGTGGATATACGGCCAGGAGTTCATGAGCGTATTCGTATAAGGGGTTGTAGTGACTGTTACGTCTTCTTCCAAATTAGTGACCCCTGAATCGGAAGAAGTCCCAATACAAGCGAGATGTAGAACAGCGTTTGAGACGGAAGTTCCGCTGTTAACAGAGTGCTGGGTAGTAACGGAATTTACTCGAGCTTCGGTTCCATTCGAAGCGCTCCTTGTCGTATATGTAACAGAGATATAAATATAGCAAGAACTTCCAAAAAACCAGTCATCATCATATACTGTACCACCGCTACTTTTTATCTCGCCAATCCGAGAAAGAATGTTGCTCTTTTCTTCTTCTGTTTCGGCCAAGAAAGTAAGCGATGTTGCTTTATAAGAAGGATCGATTGATGAGCGTGTGGAGGGAATTGCAAGCTCCTCTATGCCAGTAAGCGTAATTTCGGTAAAGCCGTCGTTGCAAGGAGTGACAGAAAGCTGGGAAGAGTCAACAAAGGAAGTATCAACTGGGAGAGTATATTCAACAGCCTCTACGTTCATGGGAAGGGAAAAAGCGGAAATTACCATTAACACTACCATTAGAATTGAAAGATGTTTTTTCATGTTTGTGCCCTCCTTTGAAATTTTTGTGTAATTGGATTGACGATGGATAGTTTATTGGTTGATTTATCCTTTTTTAGGAGGATAAAATAGCCACAAAGTCATACCGACCGGAATGTATACAAAAGGGGACGAGTACATCAGTTTGAGAAAGAAAAGTGCAATTTCTTCATATATAGGTATTGGTGGAAAAATCATTGAAATGCTGTCAGCGGAGGTCATATTGAGGAAAAGGACGAAAAAGCACCAAATAACATATGGCATCACAATAATTATATTGAAAACTAAAACACATATAATTACAGTTCCCCCTATCTTTTTTGCTTTCTTTTGTGGCTTTGTAATGCCTAAAAAGTAGTCAATAATTTGAAGTATGGATGCACCCAATAGTGTGTAACAGACAGGTACAAAGATAAGGCGTACAATGATATTTGGCATAAATAAAAATTTGCTTTGCTTTAAAGATTCAGTGTACAAATAAAGGAGTAATGTGACACAGGAAAACGCAACAAAAAATCCCACAAAGAAAAGGGCTGTTTTTGCATTCGCTTTTTTATTGTGAGAAGCTGGCCTCCCGTACAGAAGCCAAAGTAGATCAACATCTAGTGCAATTGCGATTTTTTGGAGCATATCTACATCCGGAAAAGAGCGACCGGTTTCATAGTTCGATATGGTCTGCCTAGTGACAAAGAGATCTGATGCTAAATCCTCTTGTGAGATACCTTTAGCTGTCCGAAACTGCTTGATGTTTTTCCCGATAGATTTGCTTAGCATTGTTATCACCTCAAGTAAAGTTTATCACAACATAGCTATTTTTGTATAGCAAAGATTCTTTGCATATACGAAAAGTACATAAATGTCCCACGAAAACTACTCAAATAGATTCGTTCGAGAGGGGATGTGATTCTTTCTATGGTTAGGTCAGTGATATCGTATTCGACTCTCAAGATATCATCGAATAATCCGGGGTGACTTGCGATTTGCGGTGAAATTTATAATCAGAAAAAATCATTGTTGTTCTCTTGTTGGTTCGGCTTGAACAGTCAAGTTCTGAACATATTTCCTTTTGGCGAACTCGCTGGCTGCCGACCTACGCTCCCTGCTATAGGGAGCAGTTAGCCGAATACTGACCCTCGCTTTATCGATCTCAAACCGCAGGCCGCCGTGTTCGTCATCATCGGTCTGCTGGCACAGCTCCGGGTATTTGGCGGCATATTCTTTCAGTCGCTTTTTCAGCTTGGTGTTGTGGGTATAGATTTCTGTAATGCTGTCTTTTTCGTTGAAATACAGTTCTGTGACCTTTTGTTTTTTGGTTAAGCCTGTTCTCATAAAAATCCTCCTATTTTCGTAAATTTTTCTCGGCTCTTGAACCGGGAAAATGTGGTCATTTTCCGCTGGGATTGTCTTAGATGATGTCCGCATCGTTTGGAACGCTCCCATCGTATAATTTCCATATTTCCCGGCTCTTGACCGTATTTTTGTCTATGTAAGCACCGCCCAGCGGATTTTGCTCCGCTGGGCGGTGTTTTTTGTCAAAGTTACCGTTCATAATCCCTGGATTTGCGCCGGGGTGTCCGCTTGCCCTCCTCTTGCAGCCTGCGAAGCTGATCCCGGACACTTTTCTTTTCCGGCGGCTTCGGGGGATTCTTTTTCGACTGAACCTCCTGCTCCCACCGGGCGAGGTCTCGGTTGTACTGGCTGACAACAGCTTCCGCCTTGCGGTAAGTTGCCATGAACACCTGCACATCGGGATAGCCGTCCGCTTCCAGAATACCGGGCAGCTCATCCTGTTCCTTTCGGATGGCCTGTTCCAGTTTCTCAATCTCCTGTTCCAGAGCCTTTCGCTCCTTGCCTTTGAATATGCCCTTTACATCGGCAAGCTGCGCTCTCAGCCTGGGCAGGTCTGTGCCCTGCAACTGACGGATGTGAGCCACTTTGTCCTGTACACGGATTTTCAGTTTCTGCATTTTGCGGAACTCTGCTATGTCCATATTCAGCACTGGCTTAGGCGGCAGAGCCTTGTCCCGGATCAGGTCTTGCAGCAGTTCCTTTGCTGTGTGGACGATCTTGCGGAACAACTCCGGCAGCCAGCCATGCTTCGTCACAGACTCAGCGGCCTTGTTGTGAATCTCCTCATTTTTCAGTTCGATGATGGTTTCCTCAGCAATACCGGAAATCAGCGCCATATCCGCTGTGCGGTTCCATTCCTGTCTTACGGCATTGTCTGCTTCGATCTGGGCTGCCATGGGATTGTTTTTGCCGATCTTCTTGGTGGGAAGGTACACGCCATTGGGATCAAATACTTTCAAGTGCTGAGTGGGATCAGAAATATGGCGGTTGATCAGGTCGGTATAGATTTCTTTTAGTCCATGAAGAAATCCTTTGTCCTTGAACCGTTCATCCTTGGGCGTGAACATATGCTGCTCATAAACCTCGCCTTTCTTAATGACCGTGCAGCCCGGCCTGATTTTCCCATCCTCTCCAGTGATCTCTTTCTTGGTGCGTACCCGCTTGCCTGTTTCATCATAGAACACGCTGCGGCTGGCGATTTTAATATCCGGCTCTGGAAGAAGTGTCCGTTCGCTGAATATCAGATGGATGTGGTAATTGGTTTTGCGCTTGTTGTGATGGAGTGCGCTGACACATTCCACGCCGTACCGCTTATGGAATTCCTCTGTAAATTCTTTCAGAACTTCCTGCGGGTCGAAGGTGGTGTACACCTCTGGCAGAGCGATGATCAACTCCCTTGCTTCAATGCACTTCCCCTCTGTACCGAAGCGCTGGAACTCCTGCTGAGATTCAAAGGCAAGGTTTTTCCAGAACTCCGTGTCTGCGGTTTGGTAGGTTGCGTATAGATTTTCCTGCCTGTCGGGGCTGGAAATATAGTCGATTCTTCCCTTAACATTCGGCAGCTTTGACATTCGGATAAAGCTGTGCCGTGCCATATATCATC
>JBJFHH010000098.1:0-15081 GCA_051893475.1 Bacillus sp. (in: firmicutes)
CTCTCCAAAAAGTGTTTGACTTGCTCATAAAATAAAATTTTGTTTCAGTCAATGCCGAAACGTTTATTAGAATTAACGTTGACGTTTTTGTTTTGTTTAGTTTTCAAAGGACAATCCGTTGTTTTAAACAGAAGCTTTTTTATAATAACATCAGCTTATTTGTTTGTCAACAACTTTTTTTATTTTTATCACTTCGTCCAGAAGCGACTTTGTTAATATAACATCTTAGCCTTTCAGCTGTCAATAACTTTTTTGAAATAATTTTTCTTATGAAGTTTATCGATGTTATTTTATTTTTTCTCATCACCTCTTGGCGACGTTTATTAATTTACCACTAAACAATACTATCCGTCAATAACTTTTTCAAAAAAAAAATTTCACTTTAACTTATATCTTCTATGATAAAGGCTGTGACCCTTTGTTTCTACGTCAGTTACTTCTATTACTTTCTTATCAATCAAGTACTCCAACAATACAGGTAGATCGACCGAGTAATGCTTAAGTCCAGGATGATTCAGCAATTCATCAATCGTCCAAGCATCCTCTTTTTCAGATAAAATCCCCGCCAAGTGTTCTGTGCCCGTTTGCATATGAGAATAAATAAGAAATTCACTGGCAAGGAATACTAGTTCTAATTTTTTCTCCAATGATTCTTCACTTTTAATTAATTCCTCATACAGCTTATATATTTGAGGCTCAATATATCGAACTTGTTCCCAAACGGTAACTTCCGGATAAAAGCCGCTGTCAATTACTTCAAGGCGCGCCAAATGATGAAGCGCATGCACCATATAGTTATACGCATCTAAATAATGACCTCTATCAAACAGCAGTTTGCCGTCTGTATATCTTCTCACTAGCTTCGCAAACTCTAATCCTTTTTTCAGATTACGTCCGTTAAAAGGAAATTCCTTTATTTCTTGCTTCAAATTAACGATATTCTCATTTCTGTCAAAAATGATTCTCCCATGATGCAACCATTCCGTTAATCGGCGATTGCTGCCGAGAACCAGCCATTCATCCAATTGATCTTTGCTGACAATATATAAAGCTGCCTTCTGATTTTCATAAGAGTAGTGCTTTACTAATAACGGCACTTCTTTCTTTTCAGTGATGACTAACAAAATATAATCAAATGAATCTGTACTATATGACTCAAAACTTCTTTTTTCAATAAGAAGTATACCTAGAGTTGATGATGAGCTTGCCCTTTCTTGATAAATAGGTCGCAATATGTCATCCATTTCTTATTCCTCCAAATAATTTAATCCGCATTTTATTGATTTCGACACTATTATTATAAATCCTGCTTAATATTTCAACAAATTTCGACAAATATCCACGACCATTTTCTATGTTCATTCAAATAATCGTTTTTATCTTTATTTGGTAAATGTGGTATATTTTATATGGAGGGATGAGGATGGCAAAACCAAAAAATAAAATCAATAAGATTAGAACATTTGCTCTCAGCTTAGTTTTCATCGGCATGATAGTCATGTACGGCGGGATCTTTTTTAAATCTTCACCAATCATTATGACCATATTTATGATATTAGGCTTATTATGTATTGTTGCCAGTACAATTGTTTATTTTTGGATCGGCATGATTTCCACAAGCACCGTCCAAGTTGTCTGTCCGAATTGCAATAAAGTTACGAAGGTACTTGGCCGAGTGGATATGTGCATGTATTGCGACGAACCATTGACATTGGACAAGAGCCTGGAAGGTAAAGAATTTAAAGCCTCCTATAACAGAAAAAAAGTTGGCGAGTAATTACGCCAACTTTTTTAGTGCGCCGCTTTCGCAGCACAACTTGGACATTCTCCGTACACTTCCATCCGGTGCTGGAACACTTTATAGCCGGTTACATGTGATGCAAGCTGTTCGACTTCATCCAATCCCGGATAATGAAAATCAACAATCGTACCGCAGTTTACACAAATAACATGATAATGATCGGACGTTGTAAAATCGAATCGGCTGGATGAATCTCCATAAGTCAATTCTTTTACAAGACCAACTTCACGAAACACGCGCAAATTATTGTATACGGTTGCAACGCTCATATTCGGGAATTTCCCTTCTAGCGCTTTGTAAATTTCATCAGCTGTAGGATGGGACATTGAGTCGATTAAATACTCAAGTATCGCATGACGTTGCGGGGTAATTCGCACATTTGATTTCTTTAGCATATCCAATGCATCTTTCAGATGGTTCTCTGACATCGTCATGCACCTCCTTCCCTAATACGTAAAATTTTCATATTAAACAGATTATTACTTTATAATATTTATAATTAGTGTAATCTCTTCGTCACACATTTGTCAATTACTCACTTGCATGCAATGTCGGTTCTACGCAATTTAATTGCTGATTCACGTATCTTGCAGCGACAAATAAAAGATCAGATAGACGATTCAAGTACGAAAGCACTAATGGATTGACTTCTCCATCAATTTTCACAGCGCAACGCTCTGCTCTTCTCACAACTGTTCTCGCTGAATGCAAAGCCGCTCCGCACGGGTGACCGCCCGGAAGAACGAAATTTGTCAGAGGCTGTAATCCAGCATCCCATTCATCTATAGTTTTCTCCAGATATTTAATATGATTCTCTTCTAACTTCCAAAGCACTTCCTTACCTTCAGGCGTTGCCAGTTCAGCGCCTACATGGAACAGTTCTGTTTGTATACGGTGAAACGCTTTTTCTACCTCTTCTTTGCCTTCAAAACTTTCATTTTTAATGAAGCTCATAGCCAAACCAATCAGTGAATTGGCTTCATCACATGTTCCGTACGCCTCCACTCGCTCATCCGTTTTCGAAACACGTTGTCCGTAAACTAAAGAAGTTGTACCTTTATCCCCGCTACGCGTATATATTCTCATTTACCGCCACTCCCTCTTAATATTTATTATAATTAACTGACTTTTATACACATTTGTCAAATAATACAAAAACACGAACCACTTACAGTCCGTGTTTGAAATGAAAATGTTTTGAGGAGGTACTTCATAATGTATGTATATGTATGAAGTTGTACATTGCCTCGGACAAACACCCTTTTAAGAAACACCGTCGCCGGTCCTTTTTCATTTTTGAATCCGCCTCTTGAATTCACTCCAACGAAAAAGGAGCCGGGCGGCAAAATCGAAAAGCGGAAGCGGCTCGTTCAGCCCCGACCAGCATACAGCGAATCGAATTATAGTTCTTCTTTCACGTAGGACAACACTTCCTCTATATGTCCCTTCACTTTCACTTTTCTCCACTCTTTCACTAATACACCTTCTTTATTAATGACAAAAGTGGAGCGTTCGATGCCCATATATTCCTTCCCGAAATTCTTTTTCAGCTTCCAGACATCATAGCTTGTCGCTGCCTCCTGATTCTCGTCGGACAATAACAGAAACGGCAGCCCATATTTTTCAATAAATTTCTCATGGCGACTAATCGGATCCGGACTTACACCAAGCACAACCGTATCCTCATCTTCGAACCACTGATAAGAATCGCGGAAATCGCAAGCCTCTGTCGTGCAACCAGGCGTCATATCTTTCGGGTAAAAATAAAGAACGATATTTTTGCCGATAAAATCCGATAAAGAAACTACCTTACCTTCATTGGACGGCAAAGTAAAATTCGGCGCTTTTTCTCCAATAATTGCTGTCATTCATTTCAACCTCCAATCATTACTACCATTAAGCGTACTAAAAATACCGTTCTCATTCAATGATTCGACCTGAGTCCCTCTTCACTGATTCGTGTTCATATCCATATCAATGACCGTTCTGACAACAAATGCTGCTGGTAGCGTGTAACCGATGAATGCCTGAATCGTTGCGATGATTCTCCCTAAACCGACCGGAATCAGCTCACCGTATCCGACTGAAAACATCGTCATCGCGCTGAAATAAAATGCCGTCTCGAGCTTCATAAAAAAATGACCGCCAATCCGTAAACCATGATCGAGCATGACGCTCACATCCTGGATTTCAAACAGTAGATAAATAAGAGCAAAACCGATGCAAATCGTTCCATATAAGCAGGCAAGCCAAAGAAAATGACTGAATGATATTTTTTGTTTGCCACCCTCAGCCGGCAAAAAGAGCACTCTAATACTCATGAACATACAAAAAACGACAGCCAACGTCAAAAGAAAAAAATCCACAATCATCCCTCACTTCTGCTCTCTATTACAATTTACTCTTTCTCGTCCATATTTATGAACATTCACATAATTTCTATTAATAGAAAACAGTAATAAAGCGGAGTACAATGATGATACAATGGATTAGGACATGATTAATGTAAGGAGAGGAATACACTTGAAATTTACAAATTCAGAAGCTTTACATAAAGAAGCATTAGATATTATCGTCGGCGGCGTAAACAGTCCGTCCCGTTCTTATAAAGCAGTAGGCGGAGGCGCTCCGATTACAATGGAAAAAGCAGACGGCGCTTATTTCTGGGATGTAGACGGCAATAAATATATCGATTACTTAGCGGCATTCGGTCCGATTATTACCGGATTCAATCACCCTCATATTACAAAAGCTATTACAAAAGCGGCTGAAAACGGGGTTCTATACGGAACACCTACTCGCCATGAAATTACATTCGCAAAAATGATTCAGGAAGCAATCCCCGGCATGGAAAAGATTCGCTTCATGAACTCCGGTACGGAAGCAGTGATGTCAACAATCCGTGTTGCGCGCGCATACACAGGTCGAGACAAAATCGTTAAGTTTGCCGGTTGCTATCACGGGCATTCGGACCTTGTATTAGTTGCTGCAGGCTCCGGTCCTTCTACGCTTGGCACACCTGACTCTGCCGGTGTTCCGAAAAGCATCGCGAACGAAGTGATCACAGTGCCATTCAATGACATTGAGGCATATAAAGAAACATTAGCGAAATGGGGCCCTGAAATCGCTGCTGTTCTTGTCGAGCCGATTGTCGGGAACTTCGGAATCGTTGAGCCGCTTCCAGGTTTCTTAGAGGAAGTAAATACATTAACGCATGATGCAGGCGCTCTTGTTATTTACGATGAAGTTATTACAGCATTCCGTTTCATGTACGGCGGCGCGCAAAACTTGCTTGGCGTTACTCCTGACCTGACTGCACTTGGTAAGATTATCGGCGGCGGTCTTCCAATCGGAGCATACGGCGGCAGAAAAGAAATCATGGATCAAGTCGCTCCTCTTGGACCTGCTTATCAAGCTGGAACACACGCCGGAAACCCAGCGTCTATTCAAGCAGGTATGGCTTGCTTGGAAGTGTTGAAGCAAGAAGGCGTATACGAAGAATTCGAACGTTTAGGAAAAATGCTTGAAGACGGTATTTTGGCAGCGGCTAAAAAATACGATATGCCGATTACAACAAACCGTCTGAAAGGCGCACTTACTATTTATTTCACAACAGAAAAAGTAATCAATTACAAGCAAGCAGAAAACACAGATGGAGAAATGTTCGCTAAGTTCTTCCACTTAATGCTGAATCAAGGTGTCAACCTTGCTCCTTCAAAATACGAAGCTTGGTTCATTACAACAGCTCATACAGAAGATGATATTAAATATACAATCTCCGCTGTTGAAAATGCCTTCAAAACGATGCAAGCAGATAAATAATATGGATTTTTATGCAACCTCGAAGATAATTATTCTTCGAGGTTTTTTTATCCCTTTCACGGAATATGATTTTATATAGCGTTGTTCAACAAATGGTCACTATATAGTATCCAGTATTTTGCATATCCAATTGATTTCTGAATATTTTGATGATATCATTATTTAACGACTTTTCACATACATCATTATACTTTAGGAGGTGAACGGCAACATAAGGCATCCCCTTAAGTTTGCCCTAATTATGACACAGCAATGGAGTCCAAGTTTATTTCACTCTTTCCGTAATCAAGAACATGATGCTTGCGGAATCGTTTCATGCATTGAAAAGAAACGATTTCCGACTCGTGAAAATATATTCGCTTGTATTGACGCGCTAATCACCATGAATCACCGCGCCGGATTCATTAATGGCGAAGGTGATGGAGTTGGTATTCATATCGATATCCCCAGAGCACTTTGGAAAAAGAAACTACAGGAAAAAAAATTAGATACCAACCTTGCAGATTCCGAACAATTCGTTGTCGGTCATTTTTTTCTAAGCCAAAAAGAAAACAGCACCAAGCTGCAAGCCGAAATTAAAGAAACATTTCTCCAAGCAGGTTTAACACTTCTATACGAAAGCAATCACGCCTATAACCCGGGTGCTTTAGGACCGATTGCCATCCAGGAAAATCCGACATTCTGGCAGGTAGCCTGCATCGCAACCAATCATTCCAATCAAGAACTATCCAACACATTATTCGACATTACACACACTATTGAAGAAAATGAACACATCCACGTCGCTTCATTAAGCCAATACCATTCTGTCTATAAGGTTATGGGCGCCGGCGATATTTTGCCGAAATATTATATCGATTTAGCTGACCCGCTCGTTGCTTCTACCATGACATTAGGACATAACCGTTTCTCAACCAATACACTTTCCAGCTTCTTTCGTGTACAACCCTTTAGTGTGCTGGGGCACAACGGGGAAATTAATACAATCTCCAAGCTTCGTGACGAAGCGAAAATGATTGGCGTTCCGCTTGCAAAAGGAGGTAGCGATTCACAAGATTTAAACAGAACAGCAGAGACATTAATTTGCAGACACAACTACTCTTTATTTGAAGCAATTGACGTCTTATTCCCGCCGATTATCAATGAAATTAAAGCATATTCTCAAGAAAAAAAGGATTTATACACTTATATTCGCGAAGCGTGGGGTCACTTCGCTCAAGGACCTGCCGGCATCATTTCCCGTTTTGGGGATGAAGCTGTATTTTCAGTCGACGCATTAGGATTGCGGCCGCTTTGGCAAATTGAAACAGAAACATCTTACTTGTTCTCATCAGAACCCGGCATCATTCCATCTTCGGAGTTCTGTGGTGACCCAAAACCAATTGGACCCGGCGAAAAAATCGGCCTTAAATGGGAACATGACGATATTAAAGTGTATTCCTACGATTGCTTTCAGCAGGAAGTATATAATCGTTTCTCTAAACGATTTGAGCTGTGCAATGACAGTGAAAGACTTCTTGATACGACAATTAGTCAGCAAGTTTTTAAAATTACTGCCCCCAAAATACACAATGGACAATATAAAGCCATGGGCTGGGAAAGAGAGCATATTCAATTCATTGAACAAATGGCCGAGAAAGGTGTGGAACCGATTCGATCACTTGGTCATGATGCGCCGCTCGCCGCTTTGAATAAGGAACGGAAAAACATTGCCGATTTCATAAAAGAAAGCGTTGCAGTCGTCACCAATCCTGCAATTGACCGCGACCGTGAAACCGAGCATTTTTCTACAAGAACCATAATTGGCAATCGCCCATCTCTTTTTGCCAAAGAAAAAGCGACACATGTAGTAGAATTACTTTCTCCTATTTTAATAGAAGGCAAGATTGGCTTGGATTGCGCAAAAGATTTGAATCAACCGAATTACGAAAGTTTTATTGGGCATTTTGAGGAAATGAATTTAACCGCTTCAATATCGATTACTTTCAAAGAGGAAGAAAGTATTCCGGAGGCATTAGAACGATTAAAAGCGGAAGCAATCACTGCTGTTCAAAGCGGTAAAACGATTATTATTCTTGATGATGAGTTAGCGCACCAAGAAGGACATTTATGGCTTGATCCGCACCTTGTCACATCGGCAATCGATCAGGCGTTAGTAAAAGGAAATCTTCGCAGAAAATGTTCGATTTTGCTTCGTTCAGGTTCAATCCGTTCATTGCATGACATCATTACAGCTTATGGACTCGGCGCGAATTTAATTAGCCCTTACTATATGTTCCTGACTGTCGTAACGGAAGAAGATTCGACAAAAGCAGTAAAAAACGTGTATTCTGCTTTAAATAAAGGTTTAGAAAAAGTCGTTTCAACAATTGGCATTCATGAATTGCGCGGATACGGCAGACTTTTCTCCAGTATCGGCCTCCATTCAGAAATTGCTGACACACTGAAAATCGTCAATTTCCTTGGCTCTGACCAGTTGGCAGCCAATTTGTCGGCATTTAAAGAAGACGCTTTCCAACGAGTGATTGACTTCCATAACGAGAAAGAAAGAATCGGTAAAACCTTTAATCTCTTCCCTCGGATTTGGAAAGCAATCGGCGAAGTAGCTTCTTCCGGCAGCTACGATGGCTATCGCGAGAAAATCACCGAACAGGAAGAAAATAATCCGATTGCGATTCGCCATTTAACGAGCTTCAAAGCAAATAATAAAGATATTTCGCCTAGCGAAGTGTCGATTGCTGTCGGCGAACATAGCTTGCCGTTCGTTATTGCATCGATGTCATTCGGCTCACAAAATGAAGTAGCCTTCCGCGCCTATGCAGAAGCTGCGAACCGTCTAAACATGATCAGCTTAAACGGCGAGGGCGGAGAAATTAAAGATATGCTCGGCAAATATCCGAAAACACGCGGCCAGCAAATCGCATCCGGCCGCTTCGGTGTCAACGCAGAGCTATTGAACTCCTCCAACTTGCTTGAAATTAAAATTGGTCAAGGCGCGAAGCCTGGAGAAGGCGGACATTTACCAGGTTCAAAGGTTACTGCCAAAATTGCCGAAGCCAGAAATGCTACAATCGGATCGGATTTAATTTCTCCATCCAATAACCATGACATTTATTCAATTGAAGATTTGGCTCAAATGATTCATGAATTGAAGACCGCAAATGATCAGGCGCGAGTGGCTGTCAAAGTTCCGGTCGTGCCGAATATCGGTACAATTACGGTCGGTATCGCCAAAGCTGGAGCTGATATTATTACGCTGTCCGGATTTGATGGCGGAACAGGTGCCGCCCGTATACATGCACTTCAAAATGTCGGTCTTCCGATTGAAATCGGTGTAAAAGCTGCACACAACGCATTATTGGAGGCTGGACTGCGCGACAGCGTTGAGCTGTGGGCAGACGGCGGCATCAAAAGCGCCGCTGACGTCTTAAAGGTTATGCTTTTAGGCGCAAACCGAATCGGCTTTGGTACATTATCTATGATTGCAGTCGGCTGTACGGCTTGTCGCGGCTGTCATTTAGATACTTGCCATGTCGGTATCGCTACTCAGATTGAAACGGAAGTGCAAGCGAAGGAGCATGGTTTACGTCGCTTTGTTCCTCGGAAGCCTGATTTGGCTGTTGCTAATTTAACGAATTTCTTTACAGCATTCGGAGAAGAGCTGAAGGCACTGACGGCAGCGTTAGGTTTTAAGAACCTGCAGGAGCTAGTCGGTCGCTCAGACTTACTTCAGCAAGAACGAGGCAATGAATTGCTTGATTTATCATTTATGCTGAAAACATTAGACATCGGCCAGCTGAACTATCAGGAGTCTGCGACCGCTCTTAAGGATGCTTCCATACAAATGGCAGTCGGAGCCGAATATTTGGATAGCTCCGTTGAACAGCTTCAGGAGTCTAGAAAATTCAGCACCATCACCTCCGAACAGCGCGTGCTCGGCAGCCGTGTTTCCTGCCACCGTGTAAGAGGACGATTAGATGGTTCATATTTATCTCTTCCTAAAGTGAAATTATCCTATAGAGACGGTTCAATCCCAGGAAATGGACTTGGGGCATACAACAGCAGCGGCATTGATATTCATGTTGACGGCGGCGCACAAGACGGCATCGGAAAAACTTCATTCGGAGGCACGATTGCCATACTGAAATCAAAAGGAAAAGACGGCAATTACTACAACGGTTCGGTCGGAAAAGGATTCGGATACGGCGCTCAAAGAGGCCTACTGATTGCTCAAGGCAATGCTGATGCTCGTGCCGGCATCCGTTTATCAGGCGCAGATATCATTGTCGGCGGTCAATTGACAAAACCAATCCCGGCTAAAGAACACGGAAACATCGCCGTTCATTCCAATATTAAAGGCTTTGCCTTTGAATATATGACAAACGGAAGAGGACTTGTTCTTGGTGATATCGGTCCTTGGGCTTGCGCCGGCATGACTGGCGGTGTCATCTATCATCGTCTGCAGCCGGAAATGGGATTGACGCAAGAAGCGGTTTCCCGCAGAATGGCAATCGGCGCCAAAGTATTGATTCAAGCTTTGAATAAGCAAGGCATTGACGATATTAACGAGCTGCTCACGCAATATATCACCTTACTGAAAGAGCATGATCAAGAATTAGAGGCTACCCAGCTCAAAGCTCTGCTTCAGGACCCGACTCAGCATTTTGTTCAAATTGTACCGATTAAAGAGCAAGCCGATCCGTCAATATCTACCGAATAAACGAAAAGGCAGTTTCAATGGTCTGAATACGACTGTTGAAACTGCCTTTTTTGATTTTCAGAAACAGTGAGACTTCTGTCGAAGAATAGTAAATACTACTAAACGATAATAAAGTTCACACTTTTGCATCTTGCCTATTTAATGAATCTCATGTTATATTACATAATTGTTTGTTGAAAATGTCTGCCTAAAGCAGCAAAAAACAATTCATTACTAGTAAAAATTGAAGAAAGGAACCATTTCTGAATGAAAATTGGTGCCCGTATATTAAAAACCGGAATCGCCATCATTTTGGCTCTGACTTTAGCTCAAATGCTTAAATTGCCGTCCCCTGCATTCGCCGGGATTGCTGCAATTTTTGCGATTCAACCTACTATTTTTCGATCGTATCGCACAATTATAGAACAGTTGCAAGCAAACGTAATCGGTGCGATTGTCGCCATTTTATTCGTTATCGTTTTCGGCAATCATGCTTTCCTTGTCGGATTGGCATGTATCATTATCATTATCATTAACGTTAAGCTAAAATCAGAAAATACGATTTCCTTATCAGTCGTTACCGTTATTGCCATTATGGAAAGTCAAACAGGGAATTTCCTTGAGTTTGCCTTACTGAGATTTTTCAGCATAATGCTCGGGATTTTCTCAGCCTTTATCGTGAATCTGTTTTTTCTTCCGCCCAAATATGAAACAAAGCTATATACAACCATTACGGAAGTAACAGAAGATATTTACAGATGGATTCGCATCAGCACTCGAAATATTTCTGAGCATACGCACATTAAAGGTGAAATTCAAAGCTTGAAGGAGCGCATTCTTCGCCTTGAGCAATTTTATTTAATGTACAAGGAAGATCGTGAACTATTTAAAAAAGATACGCATTCAAAGGCAAGAAAGCTTGTTGTATATCGCCAGATGATTGCTACTACAAGGCGTCTATTCGATATTTTGCGTAAAATGAATAAATACGAAAATCAATTTTTGCATATGCCGGATGAATTCCAGACAGCGATTCGCGATCAGCTGGATTATTTAATTGTTCAGCACGAGCAAATTCACCTGAAATATGCGAGACAAATCAGAACGTCTGTCACGTTCGAAAAAGAACAAAATAAAACAAATAAAGAGTTGTTTGAGCTTGTTTTATCGCTTCAGCATCAAACAGATGAAGAAAATGAAACATATATTTATCATATGATGGGACTCGTATCCTCAATTATTGATTACGAAGAAATGATCGAGCATCTCGACAGGCTCATCAACAGCTTTCAATCGTTCCATAAGGACGATGGTGAAATTAAAGTTATATCTACTGTCGAGAATTAAAAAAGGATGGATGAAAAGACGTAAAACCGCTTTTCATTCATCCTTTTCTTCTTTAATTTAACTGCTGGACTTGGAACAACTTATGATAGGCTCCCTGCTTCTCCATTAGTTCCCGGTGTGTGCCGGATTCGATAATTTTTCCGTGTTCAATCATGACAATACGGTCAGCGTGAGTAATCGTTGTTAATCGATGGGCGACAATAAATGTTGTGCGGTCCTTTGCCAGAAGCTCCAACGATTCCTGAATCGACTGTTCGCTCTCTAAATCCAATGCAGAAGTCGCTTCGTCCAAAATGAGAATTGGAGGATTCTTTAAAAATACACGCGCAATCGCAATTCGCTGCTTCTGCCCTCCAGAAAGCTTCACGCCCCGCTCTCCTACCTTCGTTGCATAACCCTCCGGCAAGTCTTCTATAAAATCGTGAGCATTAGCAAGTTTAGCAGCGGTAATAACTTCTTCTTTTGTTGCTGTCGGCTTTCCAAGCAAAATATTCGTTTCCACCGAATCGCTGAATAAAATCGTATCCTGCAGAACCATTCCGATCTGGTCGCGAAGAGAATGAATTTGATAGTCTCGCAAATCGATTCCGTCAAGTAAGATTCTCCCTTCCGTCACATCATAAAAGCGCGGAATCAAACTGACGAGCGAGGATTTCCCGCCACCGCTCATCCCGACAAGTGCCACAGTTTCTCCCTGCTTAATATGCAGGTCGATTTGATTAAGTACCTTTTCTTCTCCTTCGTTATAAGAAAAGCTCACTTGGTCAAAAATAATTTCGCCTTTTGCTTCCTTACAGACTACTGCATTTTCCTTATCTTCAATATCATATTTCTCATCGATTAATTCAAAGACGCGATCCATTGATGCAATTGATTGCGTCAATGTTGTCGATGAGTTCACCAATCGGCGCAGCGGTCCGTACAGCCGGTCAATATAAGCGATAAAGGCAATCATCGTCCCAATCGTCAAGTTTCCTTCAATCACTTGATAAGCCGAGTAGCCGATGACTAAAAGCGGCGCAATATCGGTAATCGTATTCACGACCGCAAATGACTTCGCATTCCATTTCGTATGAAATAAAGCCTTTGTTAAAAAATGATGATTTTCCTTATGAAAATTATTCTGTTCATGCTCCTCAATCGCAAAGCTCTTAATGACCGGCATACCTTGCACACGTTCATGTAAAAAGCTTTGCACCTGCGCCAAGGCTTGCGAGCGCTCGCGTGTAATGGCGCGCAACTTTCCAAAAAAGAAGCGGACAGAAAAGGCATAAAGCGGCAACAAAAGCAGCGACACAATCGTCAGTTTCACATCCATCGCAAACATAACCGCAACAGCGATCACAATCGTCGCCATATCCAGCCAAATATTCATCATCCCCGAGATGACAAAGTTCTTCGTCTGCTCAACATCATTGACAACACGGGAAATGACCTCTCCGGATCTTGTATTGCTGTAATATTTGAAGCTGAGCTTACTGATGTGCGCAAATAGATCGTTACGAATATCAAACAAAATCTTGCTTCCTGTCCATTGCGCAAAATATTGCCGGTAATATTCAATAGGCGGCCGTAACACGACAAAAACAATCAGCATACTCCCCATCAGAATCAATAGCTGTTCATTTTTTTCGGCGGTTGTCATGATATCATTGCCGATAATATCATCGACGACATACTTCATGATCAACGGCATCAGCAACGGTATCGCAAATTTAATAACCCCAATGATGATCGTTCCAATAATAGGCCACTTGTATGGCTTCACCCATTTCAAGTAGCGCCTGATGCTCCCCATATTTCCCCATCCCTTAAGTTAAGTTTTTAATTTTCAAAAATATATTCCCGAACAGTTCCTACAAAACAAAGAACCTGTTTAATCAACAGGCTCAGACTTTTTTCACTTATCGATAAGTTAAGTATCTTTCATACCATGAATCAATAAATTCTGCTGAAAAAGGACCCTTTTGTTGGCGTATCATAGAAATGAGATCATTGACATTCCGTTGTAAAATCCTGTCAATCGCATCCGGATAGTTCATCTCTTTGCGATGTCTTTCGTATTCATCTTCGTCCAATAATTGAAATGTCATATCAGGATACACCTTAATATCAAGATCATAATCAATATACTTCAATGCTTCGTGATCATAGACAAATGGAGAACTGAGATTACAGTAATAATAAACACCATCTTCCCTTAGCATGCCAATGACATTAAACCAGAGCTGCGAATGAAAATAACAAACAGCCGGCTCTCTCGTAATCCAAGAGCGTCCGTCCGACTCTGTTACCCGCACGCGATCATTCGCTACAATAATCATATTTTGAGTGGCCTTTAAAACAGTTGTATCCTCCCATATTCTATGTATGTGTCCATTATGTTTGTAGCTTTGAATTTGAATAACTTCTCCTTCCGTGGGGATATTCATTTTTCCTCCCTACTTTCCGATCAACACACAGCGACCTTTTATACACCATTAACCGAATATATTGTCAATCTAATCTTATTACTATTATAGCGATTACGAATAAAATTTAAAACTATTGCGCATAAAATTCAAAAGTGCAAAGCGCCCCATTAACTAAGACTTCTCTGATAAAAATTACTCTGGTGAAGACATACAGACATAAACGAGTGAAATGACAAAGAGATTCCGCTTATCATTCGCCAGGGAAATCAAGCTCTTGCACCGCTGGTAGTTGGCAATGAGTGGAACTCCCGCTAAAGACATCCACGTCTTGCGGCTAACGCAGAAGTAAGTTGGTGATTTTTTGTACAAAGTTTATCAGAGATGAAACATTGCATCAGCTCCAATCTATCCAAACTTATACCAATATGTTATGAAAAGTTAGAGGTGTAGACTAAAAAGTGTCATTACGTTCAAAAAAACCATAATTATTCAGTTTAAACAGAGAAAAAGAAAAAATGAGCAGTCGAGGCAGGAATTGAATCGTTCTGAAAATAATAGAGCCCTCACAGCAAAAGATAGAGCGGTGATGAAAATTATAGGTGCGTCGCGGCAATACTCGGGAGCAAACGAGAAAAAGGCGCCTCAACCTCCGCATTCCGAATAAGAATGCCCGATTGAAGCGCCTTTTATATTATCATACTGCCTTGTACATGATAAAAGCGCAACAAGGCTTTCGCACAAGAATTCGAATCGTGTTCGAATAGTATGACGTTATTGCGAGCTGTTTTGACCATACTTCCCAGAAGCTTGTGACTTGTTAGCCTCTGCTTGTTGGTTTAGCTTCTTCACTTGTTGTACATCAGTTTGACTAGAAAACTCAGTTCCGTATTGCCCAGAGCTCCCAGCTGAACCAGCGTTTTGCTGTTTCACATGCTGAATGCTGGTTCCAGATTGAGTTTTGTTTTGTTGGTTATAACTGTTTGCCATTTTGATTCACC
>JBJFHH010000099.1:0-7011 GCA_051893475.1 Bacillus sp. (in: firmicutes)
AATTCAAGCCATATTTCATTTCACTAAATAACTATAATAAGCAGGAAACTCCCGCAATGTCGAGTACACATCTCTCGAGTCAAAAATCTCAGCATGCGCAGATGCGACATTTTCGAAACCGACTTTTTCAAAGGCTAGTTTTGTTCGCGAGATATGGAAGTATTGAGAGATGACCATGACGGATTGCAAATTTAAATCGTCCATAATCGTTTTGGCGTTTTCCGCTGTCATATAAGAGTTGTAGCCGTCCGGATCTTCGATAATGCTGTTTTCCGGAATGCCTTGCTCAATTAAGTAGTTTTTCATCACTTCTGCTTCATCAAAACCTTCCTTGCCGGTTCCGCCACTGACAATGATATAATTAAAAAATTTTTCTTCGTAAAGCTGCACGGCCTTATCCAATCTTGCTTGCAGACGATCGGACGGCTGTCCGTTCAATTCGACTCTATTGCCGAGAACGACGGCTGCATCAACGACTTCCAATTCATCGTTAAGCCCATCAGCAACGATAATAGCAGTATGTATGAATAACCATAAAAAGAAAGCTGTAAACAGACCGATAACCAGCTTTAGAAGATGCGGCCATTTCAAACGAGACATGAAATCCCCCCCTTGTTTCTCATTACTATTATAATAGCTTAATAATTATTTTCCTATATTTTCTTAAATTTCTATGTTATTACATCTGGAAGTGATAGAATGCACAATAGATGGAAGGGTGGGGTAGTGATGATTTCTTTTAAAGAGGTAGATCGACATAATTTTTTTGGTGTTATTGATTTAGCTGTAACGGAGGAACAAAAAGGTTTTGTAGCACCTAATTTGTTTTCTCTTGCGCAGGCTAAAGCCTATCCGGAGTGCATACCTTTGGCGGTTTATGCTGACGAAGGTTTAGTGGGATTTACAATGTATTGTTTAGATATGGAGGATCAGGAATATTGGATTTATCGTTTCATGATTGATGCGAAATATCAATCGAAAGGCTACGGAAAAGCGGTGATGGAGAAACTGATTGATCGGATTAAAGAGAATCAGGGGCATCATGTTATTTATTTAAGCTTTGAACCGGAAAATCATCGGGCAAAACAATTATATGAAAAATTAGGTTTTCAAGCAGACGGCAGAGTGATTGATGGCGAGATTGTATACAAATTAGAATATTAACCCCTCTTGATAGAACAGAGGGGTTAATATCGATGCTTACAAAAGCGCATCCTCTAATAGTTCATACACAAAATCGACTTGCTTCTTGCTGTGCTTCGTAATTTGTTCGTCAACATGCTTAAATGAATATGGATAATCGGCAACTTTGAACATACTGATATCATTAAAGGAATCGCCGATGCAATATGTTTCTAAATTTTCGTTCAGCAGACCGCAAAGTGTCGTAATGCCGGTGCCTTTGCTGCAATCAGCGACAGTGATGTCCATATAAATTGTATTTAAAGTGCCTAATGCGATAGCGCCATGCTTTTCTTTAATATGATTTTGGATGTCTAAAATGTGATTGATCTCTTTGTCGAGCTGAACGAGCGCAATGATATCAAACGCATTCATCTTTTGATATTCTTCGTTAAAGTTATATAAATCTGTTTCAACAAAACCATTAGGTCCCAATATGCATGTTTTCCCTTTAACTGAGCCGATTGTATGCTGGCCGTTATAAAAGGAGATTTTCATATTATCATAGTTTAGGCAATGTTGTATGATATCTTTTCCGACATCGCCGGGCACTTGCTTCCTGAACATGTCTTTACCTTGTTGATCAACGATGTGCGCGCCGTTATTCAGTACTAAAAAGTCGTATGGAAAATCGTAAGTATCAATCAATACTTGCGCTTCTTTTTCATTACGACCTGTACAAAAGGCGAAATAATGGCCGGCTTCTCTTAATTTTTGAATCATTTCTTTATCTTTCGGATGGCGTACCCCGTTGTAGTCCACAATTGTGCCGTCCATATCGCTAAATATAATCTTCTTCATCGTATCCTCCTTACTGTATAGAATTATTATATTAATATAAATATTGTTTTGGAAGCGTTTTTACTTAGGGAGATTTTGCTAATGAAATAGGATTAGCCATGTTTATATGAACATGGCTAGTTAAATGTTGAAATAAAATTTGGAGATATACTTTCATTGAGGATTACGAATATAAGTCATGCCGATTTCACAATTGTAAGCCGGATTCAACGTTTTTGTGTAGAAGTGCTTTAATTCTTCAGCATGGACAATGTCATCGGTCCAAGTAATGGCTTCGATTTTCATGCTGTCATTCGGCACATTATGAATATACTTGCAAATAGGAACATGACTGTTATTTTCTGCTTCTTCAGCTAATTTTGAAAATGTTTCCTCCAAGCTGTAATTTGTCAAGCCAACAAATAAAACGCTTTCGCTTTTTAAATCTACAATTTTGAAAACAACGAAAAATTGTTTTACTTCGGTTACATTTTCTGCAGTTGTAAAAATGTTAAGCATCGTGGGAACAGCTCCTTTCTATGCTAGGAGGTATTATAGGCGAAGAAGCTTGTTAATACTAGAATATCACAAGTGAAATATTTCACAAAAATTTTTGCTCAAAAAATAGAGCCGAAACGCGTTGGTGAATCGGCTCTAAAAGCTAATCTATTAATGGTTTTGAACAAACGTGGCAGCCCATTTTAAAAGCTGTTTATCACGGCCATGATTGGCGATCAATGATAATCCAATTGGCTTGTGATTGATGGTTGCGAGCGGCAAGGTGATTTGCGGCAAGCCTGCCAGTCCGGCAATGCAGGTGAGCTGCATATTTTTAGCCCGGTTTTGTTCCATTTCTTCAGCGCTAGCGCTTAAAGACGGAGCTGCTTGATGGGCGGTTGGAATGACAATCAGTCCATCGTCGTCAAGAAGTTTTGATAAGAAGGAACGGGCTCTCGTTTGGACTTCCTTGGATCGTTCAGCATCGCTTTTTTTCATGGTGCTTGCCGTTTGGAAACGTTGGACAATACCAGGTCCAAAAACAGGGGTTACCTGATCAATCCACTTGCCGTGCTCTTCCCATATTTCTGTACCTTGAATGATGCGAAAGGCTTCTGCCCATTCGAACAAACCTTGATTGGAAATCGTCAGCCATTGCACATCTTCAAATTTTTCCTCCAAGGATGGTAAAAGCGGGGAGAAGGCGGAGCGGACTATATCATCGAGTAATCCCCATGCTTCAATCGGATAGTACAGTTTTTGAAAATCGTCGTCATCACAATCATTCTCTAGCAAACATTCTCCAATAAGCTGAAGTGTCTCGGCGTCATTTGCCATCCAGCCGACTGTGTCAAAGCTTTTGGCAAGCGGAATGCATCCTTCCATTGATACAGCACCGTGAGTCGGGCGGAAGCCGTAAATTCCGCAATAGGAAGAGGGGATGCGGACAGATCCGCCTGTATCTGTTCCTATTGCAAAATCGGCTAAATGGGCGGCAACAGCCACTGCTGAACCGCTTGAAGACCCTCCGGGTATGCAGTCAGGTGCCTTCGGATTGACCGGTGTCCCATAATGGGCATTTTGCCCGTTCAAGCTGTACATCAATTCATCGGTATGGGTCGTTCCATGCAGGGCTGCACCGTTATTCAGAAGTTTGTCAATAACAGTTGCGTTATGATTAGCCGGCTCATGTGTGCGCAGCCAATCGGGATTTCCGGCGCTGTTTGTATAATCTTGAATCGAAAACACGTCTTTAATGGCAAATGTATAAAAATTTAAAAGTCCGGATTGGAAAGGGGAGAGTTTCACATTTTCGTTCATAAAAGCATTATAATTCTCGTTCATCATTCGCCTCCTCCAGTGCTATGTATTAGCGTCCGATTGCCGCCCCGTCACTTCGCGGATCGGTGCCTCCGTGTAAAAAGCCTTGATCATCGATGACGATGGCATTGGCATGTCCCATCGCCTGATGGAAATCATCGACAACATTGACGATATGTCCTGCTTCTATCAGCTTGTCTGTTACTTCCTTGCTGACACGGCCCTCAATTTTCAGCTCTCGCGTCGGGTCGCCCCATGTTCTGCCCCAAACAAATCTTGGCTCGCTGATGGCTTGCTGCGGATTCATGCCGTAATCAATCATTCTTGTGGCGATAATTGTTTGCGTCTGCGGCTGCCCCTCGCCGCCTTGTGTTCCGTATACAATCGTCGGTTTGCCGTCCTTGCAGGCCATTGCTGGCATTAATGTATGGAAGCTTCTTTTGTTCGGCTCGAGACAGTTGACCTCATTCGGGTCTAGTGAAAAGAAGGAACCGCGATTTTGCATTAAAATGCCGGTGTCTCCGGCAACAATTGCGGAACCGAATTCGAAATATAAGCTTTGAATGAAGGAAACAGCATTTCCGTCTTTGTCGACAACTGCCGCATGTGCTGTATCGCGGCCGACCGGTTTCGTATCGATATCAACTGCCTCTTTCCAGTCGATTTCATTACCCAACTGGTAAGCATAGTGCTTGTCAAGCAGGCGATCGAGCGGGATGTTATGGAAGGCGGGATCGGTCAGCTCCTTATTGCGGTCGCGGAAGCAAAGTTTCAATGCTTCGACTAAAACATGATAATATTCATAAGATCCGTGCTCAATCATTCCTAAATTAAAATCCTCTAATATATTGAGAGCCATTAAACCGACAAAGCCTTGAGAATTAGGAGGGACTTGATACATCGTCAGCCCTCGGTAAGTCGTCTGAATCGGCTCTGTCCAATCGCCTTTATGTGAGGCGAAGTCATCAAGTGTGAGCAAACTGCCTTTTTCCTGGAGACTTGCAATGAGATGTTTGGCCAAATCGCCTTTATAAAATTCATCGCGGCCTTTCTCGGCAATCAGCTTTAACGTTTGCGCCAGCTTCTTTTGCACGAATTTTTCATTGATAGCAGGGACTTTGTTGTTGGGGACGAAAATTTCCGCCGTTTCCGGAATGCTTGTTAGCAAATCGAAATGCGTTACGGAGTTTTCGTATTGGCTTTTTGAAAAAGGGAAGCCTTTTTCGGCATATTCAATCGCTGGCTGCAGTACATCCGAGAGCGACAAATTACCGTATTCCGCGATGATTTGATCCCAGCTGTCAATCATGCCGGGAACGGTGATGGCACTTTCGATGCCGCGAATCGGGATGGCATCTTTGCCTTTATATTTTTCTCTCGAAATTTGTGAGCCGGAGTGGCCGCTGCCGTTATAGGAAATCATTTTTCCCGTCTTGGCATCATGAAGCAACCAAAAAGAATCGCCACCCATCCCGGTCATATGCGGATAAACAACTGCCAAGCAGGCACTCACTGCAACTGCCGCATCAAAGGCATTTCCGCCTTTTTGCAAAATTTCATCTCCGGCCATCGAGGCCAGGTAATGCGGACTAACAATCATAGATTTGGTTCCTACAACTGCATCATTCATCATCTTTTGTACCTCCTAATTATGTATATTATTTATTCTACAAACAAACCATTTTGTCCTTTATATGGAAATAGGGGTTAACCGTTTTGATATTTGTTTCACAAATTGATTTTCTTCAAAAAGTACAGTTCCTCTTTGGATAGTCGCGATTATGCTGCATGGAAAGGTATGATTGATATATAAGCTTTGTTTATGCTTGGCAAAGAAATTCGTTTCGTTGACAGTGTAGGGTTGATTTAGAGATACAATCGCAAAATCAGCGTCCATGCCTACTTTGATTTCTCCTTTCGTTTTGAGCCCGAAGCGTTCAGCGGGGGATTTTGATGTATATTGCGCCACTTTATGGAAGGGAATTTTGTATTTCAAAGCGAGCTCGATCATTGCCAATAATGAAAATTGTCCACCGCTGATACCTCCCCATGCCTCGAAAGGATTATGTGTGGCCGGATCCTTCATATCATAAGGGCAAGGGGAGTGATCGGAGGACACCATATCAAACTTTCCTTCTATTAATAAAGTAATCAACTTTTCCTGCTCATCCGGCAGTCTTAGCGGAGGCGCACATTTGGCGACAGCTCCTTTGTTGGTTAAGTCATGGTGATTGAACAGAAGATAGTGAGGACACGTTTCGACTGTCACGTTCATGCCGCGTTTTTTGGCGGCTTCAATTTTTTCAATAGCGAGCGCGCTGCTTATATGGACAAAGTGAAGGGGACAGCATGTCAGTTCGGCATAAATAAGCGCTCGTTCGACCGCCTCTGCCTCTGCAAAAATGGGGCGAGTTTCCAAGTAATCGTCCGCGCTAACTTTGCCGTCTTGCAGCTTTTCTTTCATTAACATATCGGTTATTGGCTCACTTTCAGCGTGTAGCGCTAAAATCTTTCCTAATTCGGCAATTTTCTTCATGCCCTGAAGAAGTGTTTTGTCATCGGCTCGTTCAAATTCATCATTTCCGGTTGCAGACATGAACGCTTTAAAGCCAATGGCGCCGTTGTTTGCCAAAGCCTCTAGGTCCTCATGATTTCCGGGGACAAGGCCGCCCCATAAAGCAAAATCCGTCAAAGATTTCTCAAGGCCGAGCGCCGCTTTTTCAAGCAGCGCCTCCTTCGTGACTGTAGAGGGGATTCCGTTTAACGGCATATCGAAATACGTAGTGCATCCGCCAGCCGCCATCATCCGTGAACCTGTTTCAAATCCCTCCCAATGAACGCGCCCCGGCTCACTGAAATGCACATGAACATCAATCATACCAGGGAAAATATAAAACCCCGACACATCCCGCTCCTCAAATCCCGTGTCCTCAATATAAGGAGCTAGCTTTTGGATTTTTCCGTCTTTTATTGCGATATCCATTTTTTTGACTTGATCTGGTAGGACGACGAAGCCATTGCGTAGAATGGTGCCTGTCACCACCCGAGTTTTGTCGAATGAAGTCATTTTATCGCTCCTTTATTTAATATTTATTTCACTAATGACGAATCTGCTTCTTTCAGAAGGGAAAGGTCGATGTATTCGTCTGTTTCCGGTATTTTTGTAATGTTGCCGACGCTTAATAAGTATTCTCCGACTGCCGGACCGTTACTGCCGTTCATGAATGATTC
>JBJFHH010000099.1:7111-51334 GCA_051893475.1 Bacillus sp. (in: firmicutes)
CGCTTAATAAGTATTCTCCGACTGCCGGACCGTTACTGCCGTTCATGAATGATTCATCGGCTGTCATGTCGTACACATTTCTGCTCATGATTTCTTTCAGCTCTTCTTCACTTAAATGCAATTCTGGAGCCAGTATTTTAATAGCTTCTTCGCGATTTTCGTTAATATAGTCAGTCGCTTTGTTCAGGGCCCGAATTACAGCTTTAATCGTATTCGGATTTTTTTCTAAATAATCATCCGTTACTTGCAGAGTCGAATGAACACTCATCCAATTTACGTCTTTGTTAGTGCCTAATTCATTTTTCGTGCCGCTGAATAAAAATTTTCCGCCTGATGAAATCGCTTTTGTAATAAACGGTTCCCAAGCAGCTATCGCATCGATGTTTCCATTTTCCAAGGCTGTTAATGCATCGCTGGGAGCTAAATTGGCAACTTTAATTTTATCAATATCTACATCGTATTCCTTTGCCATATTTTCCAGAGCAATCACGACATCCGCTCCGCTAGGGATTCCGATTGTTTTTCCTTCTAAATCTTTTGGAGAGTTAATATCTGCGTCTTTTCCTGCAACTACTGCCTGGGTTCCGGCAATTTGTGCTAAAGGAGCAACAATTTTCACATCCACACCGGAAGAGGTTAAGATGATATCCATGAAATTAGTTTGAAGGCTGATTGGAGCACTGCCGCCAGCAACCATAGGTCCGATATCCGGCCCGCTTTCAATTAAAGTATTTTTTACAGTAAGTCCTTCTTCTTCAAAATAACCTAATTTATCGGCTATTATTTGCTGGGAGGAAATTTGGGCATCCCTTACCCCGACCAATTCAATTTCAGTCGTTTCCAGCCCGTTTGAGTTCGAGCTTTTTGGAGTAGTGCTGCTTTCTTCACCGCAGGCAGAAAGCAAGAAAACTAATCCTGTAACTGTTAGCATGTTTTTTAGCATTGACTTCTTCATCGTTATAACCACCTTTTATAATTATTCAATAGCTCCTTTAAAGCCGTTGTTTCTCCATGAAAGCAGCTTTTTGTCCAAGAATTTCAAAATCGAACTAAGCAAACTGTATTCAAGACCAATCAAGATGATTGCAACAAACATATCCGTAATTTTGAAGTAATTGCGGGCATCCACAATCATGTATCCTAACCCGGAAGTTGTGCCCATCATTTCTGATACGACCAAGGCTGAAAACCCGAGACCGAGACTGATTTGGCAGCCGGCCAGTATACTCGGTAATGTGGAAGGCAGGATGACTTTTCGGTAAATTTGTGTTTGGCTGGCTCCTAAACTTAAGGCAGATCGAATAAGGTTGGAGTTGACAGAGCGTAAGCCCTCTAAGGTGTTAGTTACGATAGGGAAGAACGTGGTCCAAGCGATTAGTATGATTTTTGGAATTTCCCCGATTCCAAACCAGATGATGAATAACGGAAGAAGTGCCAATGCGGGAATAGGGCCGACTAAATTTAAAATAGGTGACAGCCAATATTCAATCCACTTAACTCTTTCCATCAATAAAGCTGTGATAATCGCAAATAGTAATCCTATCAAAAATCCGATGATTACTCTTCCGGTACTTGCTCCTATGCTGGACAAAATCAATCCGCTTGCAGTCAGCTCCCACATTCTAGCCAAAATGAGACTTGGGGGAGGGAAGAAGTTAGAATTAAACAGCTCAAGCCCTTTATTGATTTGTGAAATTACCTCCCAAAGGATGAAAAAAGCAACAATCGGTATCAATCCTTTAGGGAGATCTTTCTTCTTCTTAGAGACTCGATTTATTTGCAGGTTTTGCTGTGTTTCACTATTTACAAGCTTGTAGTTGATCGTTGAATTTTTCATGAAACCCATCCTTTACATTAAAGTCTTTTCAATTTCTGCCGCCAATTTCCCGAACTTTTCATCATAATATTGACGCGGACGATTTAAGTGGACGTTATATTCTTCTGCGATGGTTCCTTTTTTCAAAACGATGATCCGGTCAGCTAGATAGATGGCTTCAGATATGTCATGTGTGATGAAAATAATCGTGGGTTTTAATTCCGACCAGATTGTAATTAATTCATTGCGCATATGCTCCTTCGTAAATACATCTAAAGCTCCAAAGGGCTCATCCATTAACAGAAAGTCCGGTTCTCCTGCTAAAGCTCTTGCAATCCCGACTCTTTGCTTCATGCCCCCAGATAACTGAGACGGATAATGGTTTTCGTATTCCTCTAGATGAATGAGTTTTAAATATTTTTTTGCTTTTTCTTTCGCTTCTTTTTTTCCTAAACCTTGGACGATGGGGCCGAAGGAAATGTTCTCTAATACGGTATACCAAGGAAATAATGCATGCTCTTGAAAAACCAGTCCTCTTTGTTTGGACGGTTTATCGATTATTTCTCCCTTTACTTTAATGGAGCCTTCTGTAGGTTTTGTAAAACCGGCCAATAAATTGAGTAACGTCGATTTTCCACATCCGCTCTTACCAAGAATGCAAACGAACTCGCCTTGTTTGATTGTGACGTCAATACCATCTAATACAATATTTTCACTAAAACGTTTCTTTAAGTTCTCAACTACTAAGGCCAAAAGATCATCTCCTTTATATGTTAGAAAAAATAACATTAAACCGTTATGTAAATTATACATGGTGTAAATAGGCAAATACATTATCTTAATTAACTAAAAATCAGAGAACTATTTGTGCACTTTTACTAATTTGGGTGATGTTATCCTATGCCAATATGTTAAAAGAATCACATAATAGGGAATTATTTATGTTGAAATTTATTTGTTTAAAGTGTCGATCACTGAAGGAGAGAAACTATAATTATAAGAATTTAAGATTAGCTTTTAAAATTCTATTGAACGTTCAGTAAAAATCAAAACGCTTGGAAATGACTTCCCAAGCGTTTTCTAATCGGTTATTTATTGGATTTGTCTTAAATTCTGCACGCTGTTGGCATTCTCGGTATACACATCCAAAGCCGCCTGCAACGCTTCTCCGCGGTTGACATTGCAATTGTGGCGAATAAGAACGGCCTCGAGGGCAGCGAGGACGATTAAGATGTTTTCCTTGCGACATGAATAGCCCATAGTGCCGATGCGCCAAATCTTTCCGTGCAAGGGACCGAAGGAGGAGGCGATTTCGATGCTGAATTCGTTCAGAAGCATAGAGCGGACAGATTCGCCGTCAATGCCATCCGGAATTTCGACGCATGTAACAGGCGTCAGTTTGTGCTCCTTATTGCCGAACAGGTTTAAACCCATCGCTTCAATGCCGGCAACTAGCGCTTTTTCGTGCAGAGCATGACGGAGGAAGCGTTGTTCTAATCCTTCTTCTAGAACAAGCCGCAAGCCTTCGCGAAGGGCATAAAGCATTGAAGTGGCTTCTGTGTGGTGATTCAGTCGTCTTGGTCCCCAATAGTCCTGCAGCATGCTTAAGTCAAAATAATTACTGGCAATAATCGGGCCGGTTCGTCCGTGTTTGCGATCTTCATCCGTTTCGATGCCTTGTTCGACTTTTTTGCGGCGCTGCAGCACTTGTTCGATGCGGCTGTTATAGGTGATTGGCGCTGAGCCGGAAGGGACGGACAAACATTTTTGTGTTCCGCCGATCAGGCCATCGATACACCATTCATCAACCTTTACATTGACCCCGCCTATCGAAGCGACGGCATCAACAACGAACAGTATGTCCAATTCACGGCAGGCGAGGCCGATTTCCTTTAATGGCTGTAGGCAACCGGTCGATGTTTCACCGTGGACGATGGCGACGATTTTCGGCTGAATTCTTTTCATTTCCTCGATGACAGCTGTCGGATCAAACACTTCGCCCCATGGGCATTCCATCGTATGAACCTCAGCTCCGTATCGCTTGCATATTTCTGTGAGCAGGTGCCCGAATCTTCCGTAAATCGGGATGAGCACTTTGTCTCCTGGTTCGATAATACTGCACAAAATTGCTTCATTGCCGGAGCGGGAAGTACCGTCGATTGGAAACGCCCATTTGTTTTTTGTTTGGAATACTTGTCGCAGCATATCCATTACTTCATTCATTATATGTGTAAAAGCCGGATCGAATTGACCGACAATCGGTGTAGCCATTGCTCGCAAAACACGGGGATCGACCTCGACAGGACCCGGTGTCATAATTGTTCGAAGCGGGGTGTTCAAATCAGTGTAACGCATGTTTTCACTCCTTTTAATAAGCTAATCGATAGAGAAGCTCAGATAATACTTCAATTCCTGTTTCTAGATCCTCTAGTTTCGTATATTCCTTTGGTGAATGGCTGATGCCGCTGGCGCTTGGGACAAACAGAAGGGCGGTCGGGCAAACAGATCCGAACACCTGTGAATCATGACCGGCACCGCTGACGATATATTGATAAGGGATGCGATCACGTACGGTGATTTCTTCAATTAAGCTGTTGATGTCTTCGTTCATCGCAATCGGCTCCACGTCCATCCATTTCGTAACGGTCACTTGGAAATCGGAAGCGGAGGCTTTTTCTTTTAAATAAGAAAAAATCTGTTCGCAAAACTGGTCGAGATAAACTTCATCATAATGGCGAATATCGAGGCTCAACTGTACTTCATCGGCAATCACATTCGGAACATTCGGTTTGGCGATCAACTTGCCGAATGTAGCGACCAAATCGTTATTGCTTTCATTCGCTAGATTCGTCGTAAAATGGATGAAGTCAGCAGATAGTGCAATAGCATCTTTCCGGTAGTTCATCGGTGTTGTTCCGGCATGATTGCTTTCGCCGTTAATCGTAATATTGAAGCGGTGCTGTCCAACGATATGGCTGACAATCCCGATCGTTTTTTGATTTCTTTCCAGTATGATACCTTGCTCAATATGTATTTCGATAAAAGCTTCGATATCAGTGCGGGCAGGAGGTGAGTAATGTTTGCTGTCGAAGCCGGCTTCGCTCATTGCCTGTATTAGCGGTATACCATCAGAATCTGTTAAATAAGCTGCGTCCTCAAGATTGTACATATTATTGATATTGCGCGATCCCCAGAAGGTAATCGGAAAGCGGCTGCCTTCCTCCTCGCAGAACGATGCAACTTCAATCGTTTTATTTGGCATGCCGTATATTTTAATCAGTCTTTCTACAGCGAGCAGGCTGGCGATGATTCCGTAAGCACCGTCATATTTGCCGCCTTCAACAACGGTATCGATGTGCGATCCGGTTAAAATTGTCTTGTCGTCGCCATCGCTTCCTGGAAGACGTCCGAATAAATTTCCCACGCAATCAAAGTAGGTTTGAAGCCCTATGTTCTCCATCTGCTCTTTTAAGGCGTGTTGCGCTTCAATCCACGGCTGTGAATATAACAGTCTCGTCACACCGTTTGTTTCTGTTTTTCCGTAAGTGGCGAGCCATTCAATCATCTCGGCTGTGCTCTCTTTTTTAATTCGCATGGCCATTGGGAGCCCCCTCTCTATCTCTTTGTATGTTACAAGTTCTAACATTTAGAAGTGTAGTATTATCTTACTGGCTATTTTGGAAAACTTCATTGGCATAAATGTGCATTTTTTTAATTGTTTTCGTGCAACTTGACTAATTATGTTATGATTAGTGAAAATTCTGTAAATTTTATCGAGGTGATTGAAGTTGAAGGTAATCGATGTCATACAAGTTCCGTCTTTAAGGGATATGAAAATTTTAGCGGGGGAAAAAGGAAGCGGACGTGATGTGGAGACTGTGAATATGATGGATGCGCCTGACATTATTCCATATTTGAAGCCGAATGAGTTTTTAATTACAACTGCCTATCATTTCAAGGATGAGCCGATGATGCTGAAACAGCTTGTCACAACGATGGCGGAGAGGAAATGTGCTGCTCTCGGCGTGAAAACAAAACGCTATTTGAATGAAATTCCTCCTGAAGTTTTTACGGCAGCGGATGAACTCGGGTTGCCGCTCATAGAAATTCCGGCTGCACTTTCACTCGGTGAAATCGTTTATCAAACGCTGCGGGCAATTTTGGATCAGCGTACCGACGAATTAACGTATGCGATGGAAATACATAAGCAGTTCACGCAATTGATCATGCGCGGTAAAGGTGTCGATAAATTACTTTCTAACCTCTCAGATATGATCGGCCACCATATTATGCTCATTAACCAACATTTGAAGCCACTCTCTTATTCAACAACTCACACAAAATTATTTGCTTTTTTAAGCTCTATGCAAAAACAGGGGTATACATTCCCTGTTCATCAATCGAATTTTTCATTTACGATACTTGCGACAAGACAGACATTTACAGCTTTTCCGGTGTATATGAGCGAAAAGCGGGTAGGTTATTTGCTTGTTTCCTGTGAGATTAAAGAGGAAGATCGCTTGAATGCGTTAATTATTGAGCAGGCAGCAAATGTGCTGTCGTTTGCAATGATGAAGGAAACAGCTTTGAATCAATTTAATAGAAGTGTCCGCAATGATTTCTTTTATCATTTTCTCGAAGGAACATTTTCTTCGGAAACAGAAATCATCAATCGTGCGAAAGAATTTTCGTTGAATCAAAACTATAAATATATTTGCGCTGTCGGGAAGCTCGATACAATGGGAGCAGTTGTCACTTATAAACAGCATCAGCAAAAGATTGAGCTGATGTTTGAATTTATTGAGGAGGAGCTGATTGATTCAAAGTCGCCGATTCATTTTTTTACGAAAGGAGAGCGGTGCATTCTTTTATATGCCTTTCCGCAATTTTCTCATGAAGCAAACCATTTGTTTGAGCTTGTTCTTCAGGAAATTCAGCAAAAAATTTCTTCCTATTACAGTGATACGATTTCATTCGGCGTAAGCAGTCTTTGTCAAAATTTATTGTATGTGCCGAATGCCTATAAGGAAGCGGAGGCGGCTTTGAAGGACGGCACGCTTTCGAAAAAAAGAGATTTCATTCAATCATATCGGATGAAGGATATTATCGAGCTGCTGCGTGCTGTTCCACAGGAGGATTTGCGAAGTTTTTACGCCTATACTTTAAGAGGCTTTGAGTCGGTAGGTATGGAAGAGGAGCAGACGCTGCTGCAGACGTTGTCTGTATATTTGGATACGCAATGCCAAATTTCAGAAACGGCGAAACGTTTATATGTCCACCGTAATACTGTCGTCTATCGTTTGGAAAAATGTGAAGATATACTAGGCGGCAACATAAAGGACAGTGAGATGGCGCTGCGGATTCGCTTGGCTTTAAAAATTAAATCACTGTTAAATTAGTTATTTTAACTATAAAACTCTTAAACAATTGTCTAACTTGCCTAATGACATCATTTTCAATTCTTTTTATGATGTAAGTACAGATAACCATTTTATGTTAAGTTTTATAACATTAGGTGAAGGAGGCGGTTGTTTTGGAGGGTCAAGTAAGTAATTCAAAAATGTGGTCATTAGGATTGCAGCATGTGTTGGCTATGTATGCCGGCGCGATTTTAGTACCGATTATTGTTGGAGGTGCTCTAGGTTTTACGACAAAGCAATTAGCCTACTTAATTGCCGTCGATTTGTTGACTTGCGGAATTGCGACAATTTTGCAATCGTGGGGCAATAAATATTTCGGCATCAGCTTGCCGATTGTATTAGGAACCTCTTTTGTTGCAGTGACACCGATGATCGCCATCGGCTCATCGTATGGTGTGACGGCAATCTACGGTGCAATAATCGTTGCCGGGCTTTTCCTTATCATTTTCTCTGGTCTATTCGGAAAACTAATTAAATTATTCCCTCCAATCGTGACCGGTACGGTTGTCATTATCATCGGGTTATCGCTCATCCCGACCGGCGTGAAGAACATGGGCGGCGGTGCCAGCAGTCCGGATTTCGCTTCAACGGAAAATTTGGTTCTCTCTTTCGGTGTTTTGTTCTTCATCTTGTTCATGAATCGTTTTTTTAAAGGCTTTATGCGCTCTTTGTCCGTATTGCTTGGCATTATCGTCGGGACAATCGTTGCGGCATTTATGGGGAAAGTGGATTTTACAGAAGTAAGAGAAGCTTCCTGGCTGCATATGCCGACACCGTTTTACTTCGGAACACCGACATTTGAAATTGTTCCAATTATCACGATGCTGATTGTGGCGACAGTCGTAGTGGTTGAATCGACAGGTGCTTTCCTTGCACTAGGGAAAATTACCGGCAAGGATCTGAAGGAGAATGACTTTGCGAAAGGGTATCGTGCCGAAGGGATCGCCTTTATTCTTGGCGGCATATTCAATGCTTTTCCTTACAATACGTTTGCGCAAAATGTCGGCCTTGTGCAACTGTCCGGCATCAGAAAAACGAAAGTGACCATTTATGCTGGTTTCATTTTAATCGGTCTTGGGCTTGTTCCGAAAATTGCCGCGCTTGCAGCAAGCATTCCGACAGCGGTATTTGGCGGAGCGACAGTTGTCATGTTTGGGATGGTTGTTTCATCCGGCATCAATATGATTAAATCGGTTGATTTGTCCGATCAAAACAATTTGCTGATCATCGCTTGTTCTGTGTCATTAGGATTGGGCGCCACTGTAGTTCCGGAGCTGTTTGCCGTGCTGCCGTCAGCTGTCCGCATCCTATTCTCTGACGGGATTATTACAGGAAGTTTAGCTGCGATTCTCTTGAATTTAATTTTATCCGATAAAAAAGAACCAGAGTTGCCTTTACAGGCGGAATTGGCGAAAACGTGAAAAGAGGTGACAGATGTGTACACGATGGAATGGCTGAATGAAGCGAATACGAAGCAGTTTACTGAGGTGCTCGGCGAGATTTTTGAAAAATCGCCATGGGTTGCAATAGAAGCGGCTTCAGCAAGACCGTTTCCTTCCAAGCAAGCATTATATGATTATATGGCTGAAGTTGTAAAGAAAGCTGACATCAACTGCCAGCTTGAGCTGATCAACAATCACCCAAGCCTTGGCGAGCGTGTGCAAATGAGCGACTATTCGACGAATGAACAGCAACAGGCCGGACTGCAGGGGTTGAATGGGCAGGAATACGAGAATTTTATTCAGGCAAATGAAGCGTATATGAAGAAATTTGGATTTCCATTCATCATAGCTGTTCGCGGGAAAAATAAGCATGAAATTTATGAAGCGATGCTGAATAGGCTGGCACATGATTGTAACGAAGAGTTTCAAACAGCACTCGCGCAAGTTTATCAGATTGCCAAGTTACGAATTGAAGAAAGAATTATATAAAAGGGGGAAATGAAGATGGAGAACAGACCGACTGAAAAACATGTGTATTATGGTAAAGGAGATGTATTTGCGTACCGGACGTATGCCAAGCCATTATCGGGTATTAAGGAAATTCCGGAATCGATGTTCAAGGGACGAAATAATATTGTTTTCGGCACGAATGTAAAAGTGAAAATCGGTGGAGAAGCGTTTATTCCTTCTTTTGTGGAAGGTGATAATTCCCTGGTTGTCGCGACTGATTCAATGAAAAATTTTATTCAAAGACATCTTGCTTCCTATGATGGTTCCACTTTAGAAGGTTTTGCTCACTATGTGTCAGAAGCGTTTCTGGCAAAATATCCGCAAATTGATTATGTCTCCATTTTGGCTGAGGATATTCCGTTTGATGTCATGTCCGAGTTTTCGGAAGATACCTTGAAAGCCAGCAACTTAGTATTCCGCAAATCAAGAAATGAACGCTCCCGCTCCTCCATCGAAATGATTCGCACAGAAGAAGGGCCGAAAATTACTGAGCAAAGCAGCTCGATTTTGGATCTGCAATTAATTAAGGTGAGCGGCAATTCCTTCGTCGGCTTTGTCCGTGATGAATATACAACCTTGCCTGAAGATTCCAACCGCCCGTTATTTGTATATTTGAACTTGCATTGGGTGTATAAGGAGCAAACCGATGCTTTCGGTGAAAATCCGGAAAATTATGTGGCGGCAGAGCAAATTATCGACCTTGCGACTTCCATTTTTCATAATATTGAAACACCGTCCATTCAATATTTATTGTATGAAATCGGCTGTGCGGTTTTACAAAGATTTCCGCAGTTACTGCAAGTGACGTTTGAATCGCAAAATCACACATGGGATACGGTTGTCGATGAAATCCCTGAACGCGACGGAAAAGTTTATACAGAGCCGCGCCCGCCATATGGCTTTCAGCTGTATACGGTGACACAGGAAGATTTGAAAAAGGAGTAAGAAAGGCATGAATGGATTAACGACTCATATACTGGATTTAATGAACGGCAAACCAGCTGCCAAAGTGAAAGTCGATCTTTTTTGCAAAACTTCTTCAGGAGAAATGACGCATATTGCGACTCGAATCACCAATAACGACGGGCGCTTAGATGAAGCCTTTCTTGGGCAGGACGCTCTGGAAAAAGGAATCTATCAACTCGTCTTTCATATTGGCGACTATTTCCGCAAACAGGCAGTTGATTTGCCGGAGCCGTCTTTTTTGGAAGAGGTGGCCGTCCAATTCGGAGTGGCTAATCCCGAGCAGCATTATCATGTGCCGCTATTAGTCTCTCCTTGGGGCTATCAAGTGTATCGAGGCAGCTGATCTTTTGTCCGTGTTTCCTATACAGGTAGGAAAAAGCGGATTAAGGATGGAATTAGTATAGGAAGCATGGCTCAGAAGGGGCAGTGGGAGGAGAAAGATGGGTGGTTATAAGCAGTTAGTCATCGGGATGTGCAGAACCGGTATTTTAGGGTTCGGAGGCGGGCCGTCAGTAATTCCGCTCATCCGGCATGAATCGGTATCCCGTTATCAATGGGTGGATGATGAGGAATTCGGAGAGATTTTGGCGATCGCCAACACGCTGCCGGGTCCAATTGCAACGAAAATGGCCGCCTATTTGGGCTATCGAGTAAAGGGATGGAGTGGGGCAACAGTTAGTGTATTGGCGCACATATTGCCGTCTTGTTTTGCAATTGTGTTTCTCGGCGCATTTATCGGGGCGCTCAGCAGCTCGGTCATCGTGCAAAATATGATTGGCGCGGTCATTCCGGTCGTTGCCGTTATGCTCGGGCAAATGGCTTATGAATTTGCTGAAAAGGCGATTAAAGGACTTGGTTGGGTGATGGGCATTTTACTATTCGCGATTTCGTTTTTACTTTTGCAGACAATTGCGCTGCATCCCGGTATTGTCATCGTCATCTTTTTGTTTTATGGGGCGTTTCATTTTAAATGGAAAAACAAGCTTATACATAAGAAAGAAGACGTGAAGCGAGGTGAATCGGCGTAATGTTAGCAGGTATATGGTCAGTATTTCTAGCATTTTTTATCGCGAATCTTCTCGGCTATGGCGGCGGTCCGGCATCGATTCCGCTTATGTATGACCAAATCGTCACACGGAATGACTGGATGGGAAATGATGATTTTTCCAGTATGCTGGCTATTGGAAATTCGCTTCCCGGTCCGATTGCAACCAAAATAGCTGCTTTCGTCGGCTTTGAGGTCGTCGGCTGGCCGGGCTTTATCGCTGCTTTAGCTGCAACCATCGTTCCGTCAGCAGTCGTGTTGATTTTGCTGCTGAAGGTGCTGAATCGCTTTAAGCAATCGCCGGTTGTCAAAGGGATGTCACTGCTGGTGCAACCGGTCATCGCGATTATGATGGTATTGCTAACGTACAATTTGGCAGCTGATGCTTTTCAGTCAATCGGCTGGATTCATTCGCTTATATTGGCGGCAATCGCCCTATTGGCGCTTGGTAAGTGGAAAATCCATCCTGCATTCGTCATTGTGTTTGCGTTTGTGTACGGCGGTGTAATCATTCCGCTCGTTTAAGGTTGAATAATACGAGAATTTATGTATAATAGAAGCCAAGTAAATACATGCAAATGTTTTCTAGGGTTCCGCAATATTTGTTGGTCTGGTCCGAGAGAAAACTCACAGTAGCATTGCTGTGTCACGGAAGGATAAAAGCCTGGGAGATTCTGATATTCAGACATCTCTCGGGCTTTTTTTGATTAAGGAGGAATTTTATATGAATAATTGGCTGAAAGTATTGATTGCCGCCATCTTTGAGGTGTGTTGGGTCATCGGTCTGAAGCATGCTGATGACTTTTGGAGCTGGAGCGGTACGGTTATTGCCATCTTTGTGAGTTTCTATTTAATGATTATAGCGGGTCGCAAGCTACCGGTCGGAACGGTATATGCTGTCTTTGTCGGACTGGGAACGGCAGGAACAGTGCTTGCGGAAATTGTTTTGTACGGCGAGCATTTTAAAACTGAAAAAGTCGCATTGATTGCCGTTGTATTAGCAGGAGTAATGGGCTTGAAGCTGCTATCATCTGATAAGAAACAGGAAGGGGAAAAGGAGTAATGGCTTGGGTGTCTTTAATTTTAGCGGGCGTTTTTGAAATGATCGGCGTGACGATGATTAACGTAGTCAACAAAAATCGCAATTGGCAAACGCTTGTTTTGCTGATTGCTGCATTTGGTGCCAGCTTTTTCTTTCTGGCTTATGCGATGAAATTTTTACCGATGGGTACAACTTATGCAATCTGGACTGGAATCGGCGCGTCAGGCAGTGCAATCATTGGGATGATGTTTTACGGCGAGTCGAAAGATTGGAAGCGAGTCGTTTGCATAGCGATGATTTTATGTGCTGCAATTGGTTTGAAGTTGGTTTAATAAAGAGCCGGGCTTGATTGGAGCCCGGCGTTTAAATTACTCTTCTTCAACGCGGTTTTTGAAAGTTTCCTCAGGAAGAATATTCGCAACCGATTTTCCGTATTGTGTATGGTCTTTTCCTTCAACGATAGCATTTTTCGGAAAGTTGCCCGGATGCCCCTTTAGTTTATGTTTGAAATTTTTTCCTCTGCTCATCTTCATCTCTCCTTTACAGTTTAGATTGTCTCCAATATTTGTTCTTATTCTACAGCTTCGTAAAAATCATAGACTAAAAATGTTAATTGCTGTAGAATTGTGTAAAAATTAACTTTATTTTTCGGAAAGTGAGAATGTCTATGATAGAAACAAGATATGATATGAAAAAAACGAAACCGAAAAAAGCTTTTTGGAAGTGGTTTTTCATTTGCTTATTCATTTTGCTTTCTCTCATTTTGGCTTACGGAGCATATGTGTTTATAAAGGTGTCCGGAGCACTTGATCAATCAACTGTTCAATTGGATAGGGAAGATAATAAATCACAGCTGAGAGATCAAGTAGTAACTTTTAGCGATGATCCTGTATCGATTTTGCTGATGGGCATTGAAGATTATTCGACAAACGGCAAAGATGGGCGTGCTGATACACTGATTCTTACGACTTTGGATCCGAAAACAGATGAAATCCATATGGTCACCATTCCGCGAGATACGAGAATTCAATTAGACAATGCAGGTGAGTTTTCAGGTATCCGGAAAATTAATTCTGCGTATACATATGGCTCTATTACCGGATATGGGGATGTTAAACTGCAGCTTGAAACAGTCGAGAAGTTGCTTAATGTGCCGATTGATTATTACGTTGCAATGAATTTCAACGGCTTTCGTGATATCGTTGATGCGCTTGGCGGAGTGACTATCGACATAGAAGAGCCTTTTTGGGAAAAGAATTTTTATAATAATGAAATAATAGAATTTGAACAAGGCAAACAGCGTTTATCCGGTGAAGAGGCGCTTGCTTTTGTTAGGATGAGAAACCGTCCGATTGCTGCTTCCTATACAAGAGAAGAAAGACAGGGACAGTTTTTAAAAGCGACAATCGATCAAGCAATTTCGGCCGGAACGCTTTTCAAAGTGGGCAAAATAACCGACGTTTTGGGCGAGAATATTCAGGCGAATCTGTCTGCTAATGAAATTTTGGCACTGCAAAAGAAATACACAGAATCTGATGGCTTTTCAATCCAATTTCTTGAAATAGAGGGCGAAGATAAGCGAATTGATAAATCGATTTACTTTGTGCCTGAAGAAGACAGTTTGAACGCCGTTAGTGATAAGTTGCGGCAATTGCTGGATTTGAATAATAGCTCTGTTTTTACTACGAATGCGGACTATGGTCAGTGACGGAGACAGTGGGGGAGACTAATGGTTATTCGAGAAATTTTAGTTCAAGATGCGGAAAACTTGCGGCATCTTATATACGAGGTTGAAAATAATGCTGAGTTTATGTTGATGGAGCGCGGCGAAAGAAAAATGACGGTCGAGCAGATACGAAAGCAAATCGAAAATGTTCAGCAACAAAATAATTCTGTTATTTTTGTTGCTGAACAAGAAGAAAAATTACTCGGATATTTGTTTGCCATTGGTGGAAACGTCAAAAGAAAGCAGCATTCAGCTTATCTTGTAATCGGCATTTTAGATGACTATCGAGGAAAAGGTGTTGGAACAAAATTGTTTCAGAAAGTGACCGATTGGGCTGCAAAGCAGCAGCTGACACGATTAGAATTAACAGTCGTCACGCAAAACGAGGCCGGTGTGGCATTATACAGGAAAAGCGGATTTCGCATTGAAGGCACGAAAAGAAACTCTCTTGTTATTAACGGCAAGTCATATGATGAATACTATATGGCGAAATTCTTGTAAATGAGAAAGACAGCAGCAATGAAAATTAAATCGAAATTCTTTTTGATTACCGTATTTGTCATTTTCGGTTTTTATCTGGCGGGGAATTATGTGTTTAATCAAATATCAGGATATATGTGCGGAAATAGTGTGATTGAAGAACGGCCGTCGCCGAAAGAAAATAAAAAAGCGTATATTTTTGAGAGGGATTGCGGTTCTACTACAGGGTACTCGTATCATTTGTCGCTTGTTGACTCAGACAAAGAGCTTCCAAATAAGGCAGGCAATACATTCGTATCTGACAATCTATTTGAAATTGAATGGGTAACTAATAGCAGATTGAGAGTAGATTATAAACAGTTTGCCGAAACCTTTGAAAAAGATCGGTTTGTCAATTGGACGGAGATTGAATATGTAGAAGAATAAACATAACAATACCCTGCCTGTTTTCACATTTGAAACGGGCAGGGCTTCTATTTGACTGCGACTGTGAGCTCCGTATGAATCACGTCCTTTGCAAATTTTTTATTGCTGCAAATTACTGTATGCCATTAGCTGTTCTTCTGTCAAATATGTGATGAACTCTTGGAAGTTTATCGACTCCATTCCGTATTTTTGACAAATCGTTGTGTAGCATTCGTAAGCTTGTTGATACATTTCATTCTCTCCTTTTCTGTTATACAACAAATTATTTTAACTAAAAATAATATATAACAGAAGCTAAGTGGAGTCAATAAGTTTTTTGACAATTCTAAAAATAAACATAAAAGGCTTGAATCTTGTTCAAGCCTTTTATTCATTATTCTGCCGAAACGCGTTCTGTGATTTCAAGCTCTGGTAAAGTATTTCGGCCTTTTTTATAAAACTGGTACAGTCCCACTAATGCAGCAAACCAAATCGGCGTCAGAAGCAGCGGCAAGCGTGTCGCATCTGAAAACAGCATAACAATCAAGATGAATGCGAACAGCGCTAGCACAGCATAGTTGATAAACGGTGTAAATGGAGCTTTAAACGTTGATTTTGCACGTAAATCAGGACGTCTTTTTACGTAAATGATATGAGAAATCAAGATGATGCTCCACACCCAAATGAAACAGATGGCACTGATTGTTGTTACGATCGTAAAGGCTTGCTCCGGAAGGACTTTACTCAGTAAAGCTCCAATTGATACAACGATGGTCGATGTGAATAAGGCATTGCTTGGCACAGCATGCTTATTCAATTTTGCCAGCTTAGAAGGGGCATTCTCACCTTTGCTTAACGAAAACAGCATGCGGCTTGTTGAAAATAAACCGCTGTTGCACGCAGAAGCGGCTGATGTTAAAACAACGAAATTGATGATGCCGGCAGCAAGCGGAATACCGACTAATGTAAACACCTCAACGAACGGGCTGCTGGAAGCGTTCAGCTGATTCCATGGATTAATGCATAAAATGACAGCAAGGGACCCAACATAAAACAGTAAAATACGCATCGGAATTTTATTGATGGCTGATGGAATGTTTTTCTTCGGATCAGCTGTTTCAGCAGCGGTTACACCGACAAGCTCGACGCCGACGAAAGAAAACACAACAAGCTGAAGCGAGAACAGGAAGCCGGATGCGCCGTTCGGAAACAGACCGTCATAGCTCCAAATATTCGATAAGGCAACAGTTCCTGTATCCGTTTGAAAGCCGATGACAATCAGCACGATGCCCACAATAATTAGAGCAATAATTGTAACGACTTTAATAATTGCAAACCAAAACTCCAATTCACCGAAAAGTTTGACCGTTAATAAATTTAAGCCAAGCAAGATTACAAGGCAAGCAATGGCAGGTATCCATTGCGGAATATCAAACCAATATTGCATATATAAGCCGACTGCGATTATGTCGGCCATCGCCGTCATGATCCAGCAAAACCAATACGTCCAGCCGGTTACAAATCCGGCCCAAGGACCGATATATTCAGCGGCGAACTCTGTAAAAGATGTATAGCCGCTGTTTGACAGCAATAATTCTCCTAATGCTCTCATTACAAAGAAAAGAGCGATACCGATAATAAGATAAGCGAAAATAATCGATGGACCTGCCATATGAATCGATTTACCGGAACCTAAAAACAATCCTGTTCCAATCGTTCCGCCGATTGCGATTAATTGAACATGACGATTTTTTAAATCGCGTTTTAATTCTTGAGCTGCCATTGCTCTTCCCTCCATTTTGCAGAAACAATGATGTTTCTTAAGTTTGAATATTCCGATAATAAACGGAGGCATAGTTATGATAGATGCCGAATTCACGTTATTATCAAATAAAAAAAGAGATTGGACTTTTCCAATCTCCAGTAAGGGCGAGAATAACAATGTGTAGTTCGTTATTCTTCTGTCCTTTTGCCTGAGATTGTGAATCCTTCGGCGCTGCACCTATTAGTGCAGTCTCTCCAGAAGCTGCTCCTGCCATAGTTTTATCCACGGCATTCTTCGCTACTAAGTTATATTAATAAAATAATAAATGAATAATAGCATTTATTTTTTTATAGGTCAATAATAATGTCATATTCATATTAGTGAATATTTTTTGAGAATTAGAGACGAATGGACCATTATGAGATTTATAGGTTGTTATTGGTAAAAATTTACATTATGATAAATATTGAATAGTGACACGAAGTATCGAATATCGGTAACAAAAGAATAACGAGGTGATTTGAGTGAAGGCATTGCAAATACCTGTAGTCGAGTTGACCGAACAATACGATGAGCTGAGAGCAGAAGTCCGGGCTTTTATTCAGCAGGAAATCGATGCAAAATCGTTTGAGCCGAAATGTGATTGCTGGCTGAGCGGCTACTCGCCGGAATTTTCGCACAAGCTTGGGGAGAGAGGTTGGATCGGGATGACATGGCCGGCAAAATACGGAGGTCATGAACAATCGGCAATTGAGCGCTATATTGTCACGGAAGAATTGTTGGCAGCGGGTGCTCCTGTTGCGGCGCATTGGATTGCTGACAGACAGTCGGGGCCGTTGTTTTTACGCTACGGTACGGAGGAACAGAGGCTGTTCTTTTTGCCGAAAATTGCTAAAGGAGACTGCACCTTTGCAATCGGCTTAAGCGAGCCGAATGCGGGTTCCGATTTGGCGTCCTTGCAGACGAGGGCGACAAAGGTGGAACACGGTTGGCTGTTGAACGGCAGCAAGACATGGACGAGCGGGGCTCATTACTCTAACTACATGATTACGCTTTGCCGCACTGCCCCGACTAATCCGGAGCGACGCCATGCCGGCATGAGCCAATTGGTTGTCGATTTATCAGCAAAAGGTGTTACAATCCGGCCGATTCATCTGTTATCGGGTGAACATCATTTTAACGAAGTGTTTTTCGAGGATGTATTTATACCGGACAGCATGGTCGTCGGCGAACTAGGTAATGGCTGGCAACAGGGGATGACGGAATTGGCCTATGAGCGCAGCGGTCCGGAACGGATATTAAGTACATTTCCGCTATTAAACAAACTGACGGCTGTTTTAGCGGAGAAAGAAGACCGTGACGGCTTGAATAAAGTCAGCATCTTATATGCGCGTCTTTGGACATTACGGAATATGTCCCTCGGAGTCGCTGATTTGTTGCAACGAGGTATTCCGTCAAATATTATCGCTTCTTTAGTCAAGGATTTAGGGACTAAATTTGAGCAGGACATTGCTGAGGTTGCCCGACTGGTCGTAACTGTCACGCCGTCGAAGCAAGCGGAATCGAAGCTGGCACGATTGATGGCGGAGTCGATTTTACATTCACCCGGATTCACGCTTCGCGGCGGTACGACAGAAATTTTGCGCGGAATTGTTGCTAAGGGGGTCATTCAATCATGAGAGAAATGATCATGGAAACAACAATCAAAATTTTGGAGAAACATGCAACGAAGGAAATTGTCAATGCGGCGGAGAGCGGCATTTGGCCGGAAGCGTTATGGTCAGCTTTTTATGAAAACGGTCTCACTGCAGCGGGGATGCCGGAATTACTAGGTGGAAGCGGCGGTGATGTTGCTGACGCATTCGCTATATTGCGTCTTGCCGGGAAATATGCGGCACCGATTCCTTTGGCAGAAACGTATATTGCTAACTGGCTGCTGACAAGTATCGGAGAGCAGGTAACAGGGGAAGTCGTCACCGTTTCTAGTTGTACAGAAAATTTACACTTTGAAAAAACAGAGAGTGGCTTGAACGTCTCTGGTACGGTCAAGGATGTGCCGTACGCACGTTTTGCGCAGAAAATGCTGGCCTACTCGGCTGAGACAGCTGTCTTGCTTGATTTAAGTAAGGCTGAAATCAAACAAGGGCAAAATTTAGCCGGAGAAGCAAGGGATGCAGTATCTTTTCATAATGTTCAAATGGAAGGAAAGCTTCTTCCTGCTCAAGCGGAAGATTTGCGAAAAAAACAGTATTACTTAGGAGCGCTAACAAGAACGGTCATGATGGCCGGCGCGCTTGACCGCATTCTTGAATTGACGGTCAATTACGTCAAGGAACGCGAGCAATTCGGCAAACCGTTGCACCGCTTTCAGGCGGTTCAGCATCATTTGGCACTGATAGCTGGTGAAGTAGCAGCGGCTGGCATTGCAGCTGAATATGCAGTAGCATTCTACGAAAAAAATCCTTTTCCTAAGGAAATTGCTTTAGCGAAAATTAGAGTGAATGAAGCAGCCGGCAAGGCAAGCGCAATCGCCCATCAAGTATTGGCGGCAATCGGGTTTACTCATGAGCATTCTCTTCATCACAGCACACGCAGATTATGGTCTTGGAGAGATGAATATGGTACGGAAACAGATTGGGAAGCGGTGCTGACAGAGATACTTTTGCAAACAAAGAGTTCAGATTTATGGTCGCTATTGACAGGTGTTGAAAATCGTACAGAAAAGGTGGAGTTATGATGAGGGACTTACTTTTTTCGGTGGAAAACAATGTGGCAAGAATTGTGCTGAACCGCCCGGAAAGCTTGAATGCATTTAGTGAGGAAATGATTGAATTATGGATTGATGCCCTTGAAACGGTGCGCGATTCCGACGACATTCGTGTCCTCGTCGTATCCGGAAACGGTCGCGGCTTTTGCTCGGGCGGTGACATAAAGTCAATGGCGAAGGGGGAAGGCTTCCTGCAAAGCGACGGTTCCAGTGATTACACATCCACTGCTTTAGCCAGGAAGAATTCGCTTTGGAAAAAGGTACAGCGTGTTCCGCTTCTTTTACAGGAAATCGACAAGCCGGTAATCGCGGTACTGCACGGCTTCGCATTTGGTGCCGGCTTCGACATGACCCTAGCTTGTGACATTCGCATTGCGGCAGCCGATACGAAAATTGCCGAAAGCTATGTGAAGGTCGGCATCGTTCCGGGAGACGGCGGAGCATACTTCCTGCCGCGACTTGTTGGTGTCGATAAGGCGCTAGAGCTGTTGTGGACGGGAGAAGTTTTGACAGCTCAGCAAGCGAAGGAGCTTGGGCTCGTTTCACATGTCGTTGAAGAGAACGAACTGACGGATTTCGTTGAATCATATGTCGATAAACTGGTTAATGCGCCGCAGCAAGTCATCCGCTTTACAAAACGGGCAGTTTATCAAGGATTGGAAACGAATTTGCGCACCTCGCTCGATATGATTTCCTCATCGATGGGCATCATTACAGAGCATGAAGATTATCAGGAAGGCGTTAAAGCACTTCTTGAAAAAAGAAAGCCGTCATTTCGCTAATAAATCACGAGCAACTGCTGAACGTGGTTGCTCTTTTTCACATAGAGGAGGCCGGGAATTTGGAAGGGAATTTTAAGAAAAATTATTCGATGCAAACTGTTCATAAAGCGATTCACCTATTAAAGGCTTTTTCAATTGAGCAAAGGATGCTGTCTATGACTGAACTGCATCACATTACCGGCTTATCGAAATCCAGTCTGCAACGAATTTTATCAACTCTCGTATTTGAAGGGTTTTTGCAAAAAAATGAAGAAACGAAAAAATATCAATTAGGGTTGGAACTTTTATTTTTAGGAAAATTAGTTGAAATGAACTCGAGCTTGCTGTCAATTGCTCATCCAATCATGGAGGAAATACGCAATAAGACAGGTGAGAGTGTCAGCTTAAGCGTGATTGAAAATCAAAAACGCAAATGTATCGGAAATTTGAAATGTGAATTTGAGCTGCAAACTAAGACATTTGTCGGACAGGAATCGCCGCTGCATGCCGGAGCTTCGGCAAAAGTATTGCTGGCGTATTTCTCTGAACAGCAGTTGGAACAATTTTTACTGGAAAATGAACTGACGGCTTTGACTGAAAACACGATGACATCTAAAGAGGTATTGAAGCAAGAGCTTAAGCGAATCCGAGAACAGGGCTATGCCATCAGCTGCGGCGAGCGTTTGAAGGGGACGTTTTCAATTAGCGCACCAATCTTCAGTCCGTTTCATGAGGTGCTGGGAGGTCTTTCGTTGGTCATACCTACTCCTAGAGTAGAAGAGTATGATCTTGATTTGTTGATTGCATTAATAAAAGAAGGAGCCGGTCAGGTATCGAGAAAAATGAAATGTTAGAAATATATCAATATATCATTTATTTTAAAAATAACAAAGGACATTTGTCCTATTATTCTTTGTGACTGCGGTGTATACTGATAGTACAGCAGAAATGTAAGCGCTTTAATTTCGCTGGACGATATTTACAATAAAAGGAGCTAGATTGACAGATGACAGTTGCAAACATTGAGGAGAAAGCGGTAAATTCGATTCGCGCCTTATCGATTGATGCGATTAATAAGGCGAATTCAGGACATCCAGGCATGCCGCTCGGATCGGCTCCTATGGCTTACCAGTTATGGACACATCATATGAAACATAATCCGGCAAACCCGCGTTGGTTTAACCGAGATCGCTTCGTTTTATCGGCCGGTCATGGTTCAATGCTATTGTATAGTCTGCTTCATGTAACCGGTTACAGCTTATCGATGGAAGATTTGAAAAATTTCCGTCAATGGGAAAGTAAAACACCAGGGCACCCGGAATTCGGTCATACAGCTGGTGTTGATGCAACTTCCGGTCCTCTTGGGCAGGGGATCGCAATGGCAGTAGGTATGGCGATGGCTGAAGCGCATTTGGCGGCTACATACAATCGTCCCGAATTGCCGGTTGTTGATCATTTTACATATTCAATTTGTGGTGACGGCTGTTTAATGGAGGGCGTCTCAGCTGAAGCCGCTTCACTTGCCGGACACTTGAAGCTCGGCAAATTAATTACATTATATGATTCTAACAATATTACGCTCGATGGCGAGCTCGACATGTCTTTCAGCGAAGATGTGAAAAAACGCTTTGAAGCATACGGTTGGCAAGTACTGTATGTTGAAAACGGCAATGATTTGGAAGAAATCAATCAAGCGTTGATTGAAGCAAAGAGCGATCTGACTCGTCCGACATTGATTGAAGTAAGAACCGTCATTGGTTACGGTTCACAAAAACAAGGAACGTCAAGCACGCATGGGGCACCGCTTGGGATAGAAGATGCTAAGCATGCCAAAGCGCAATACGGCTTGGATCCGGATAAAGAGTTTTTTGTGGAAGAGGAAGTGTATGCTCATTTCCGTAAACTAGTGAAGGAAAAAGGAGAAGAAGCGGAGCAAAGCTGGCTGAATCAGCTGGATGCCTATAAGATCAAATATCCGGAGCTGTACCGCAGCTTCCAACGAGATATGGGCGGAGAGCTTCCGGAAGGCTGGGCCGAGCAGCTGCCCGTATATGAGGAAGGAACTTCACTTGCTTCCCGCGCTTCTTCAGGAGAAACAATCAATGCGATTGCCAATGCAGTTCCATCGTTTTTCGGTGGTTCAGCTGATTTATCTGAATCAACAAAAACGATGATGAAAGGCATCGGAGACTTTACAGCAGCAAGCTATGAAGGCAGGAATATCTGGTTTGGCGTCCGAGAATTCGCGATGGGGGCGGCACTGAACGGTATGGCCTTGCATGGCGGTTTGAAGGTGTTCGGCGGTACATTCTTCGTGTTCTCCGATTATTTAAAAGCGGCAATTCGTATGTCGGCTTTAATGAATTTGCCGGTCACTTATGTATTTACGCATGACAGCATCGCAGTTGGCGAGGACGGTCCGACTCACGAGCCGATTGAGCAACTGGCAGCTTTGCGCAGTATTCCGAACCTGAACGTGATTCGTCCGGCTGATGGTAATGAAACGGTTGCAGCATGGAAAGAAGCACTGCAATCGACAGCAACACCGACAGTACTTGTTTTATCACGTCAAAACTTAGCGACGATTCAAGGCACAAAGGAGTATGCGACAGAAGGTGTTCAAAAAGGCGCTTATACGGTGAAAAAGACAGAAAATCCTCAAGTATTACTGCTTGCTACCGGCTCCGAAGTGAACTTAGCGCTTGAGGCTGCTGAATTGCTTCAGGCAGACGGAGTGGAAGCGAATGTTATCAGCATGCCGTCCTTCTTTAACTTTGAGAAGCAATCAAAAGTGTATAAAGAAAGCATTCTGCCAAATACGATTCGAGAAAGAGTCAGCATTGAGATGGGCCGATCATTCGGCTGGCATCAATATGTCGGCTTAGACGGACTTGTCATCGGCGTTGATACATTTGGCGCATCCGCTCCAGGAAATATTGTATTAAAGGAATACGGTTTTACAGCGGAAGCAATTAAAGAAAAAGTAAGCGATTTATTGAAATAAATAGGACATATAGCGGGATTTGCCGTCCAGCCAATTTCGAAAAACATACATAAGGGAGATAGAACAATGAAATTTTTTATCGATACAGCCAATTTAGCAGACATTAAGGAAATTAACAAAATGGGTGTTCTTGCAGGTGTTACGACAAACCCGACTTTAGTCGTGAAGGAAGGCGTCGATTTCCATACACGCATTAAAGAAATTTGCGAAGTTGTTTCAGGTCCGGTTAGTGCTGAGGTCATCAGCCTAGAAGCGGATAAAATGATTGAAGAAGGCAAGGAGCTTGCTAAAATTGCACCGAACGTCGTGATTAAATTGCCGATGACAGCGGATGGCTTGACAGCTGCCCATGAATTCAAAAAACTTGGTATTAAAACGAACGTTACATTAGTATTCTCCGCTCCGCAAGCGTTGCTGGCCGCTCGCGCAGGCGCAACATATGTTTCTCCGTTCCTTGGACGCTTGGATGATATCGGACAAAACGGTTTGCAGTTAATCGAGGATATCGCGACAATCTTTGATGTGCATGGAATTGAAACGCAAATCATCGCCGCATCAATCCGTAACCCGATTCACGTAACGGAAGCGGCAATCAGAGGCGCGGATATCGCAACTGTTCCGGCGAATGTTATTAAACAATTACTGAAGCACCCGCTGACAGACGCAGGCATTGAAAAGTTCCTGGCAGACTGGAATGGGGCGAAGTAATAAGCCCATTTACTGATGCAGCCGGTTCATGAACCGGCTGCTTTTTAGGTGTCGAAATCTATTAAAATTATAATAGATTCCGTTTATAGTTTGGTTTTTAAGGGCTATTGAATAAAAAATGGGCGATAGTCAAAATTAACACCATAAAGTGTATCTATCAATAGTCGGGGGTGTTTGTTTGAAGAGGAAAAAAATAATATCAGGAATGGTCCTTGCCGGACTTTTGACGGCTGTTCCAGTGAGCACAGTGTTTGCCGGACCAGTAAAATGGATGGAAGTAAATCCGGAAAATGAAAAGGATTATAGCTTGTTTAATAGTGAAAACTATGATTTTATCAAGTTTTCACAAATCGGTAAGAAACTAGATGAAATCAGCAAGAAATCAAACCGCATTAAGGTAGAAGTCACAGGAACATCCTCCCAAGGCTACCCTCTCTATGTTGTGACAATAGCCGATCCTCAGGCAAATGGAAAGTTTGGAAAATATCAGGCTTTAAGAAAACAAATGTTTAAAAATCCCGACAAAGCAAGCGATTGGGTTGCAGAAAAACCTGACTTTAAAGCGCCGATTATGATTAACGGTTCCATACATGGAACGGAGTTTATCGGAACAGATGCAATTATGCAATTGATTGAAAGATTTGCGACGCAAAATGATGAAGAAACAAAGGGAATATTAGAAAACAATATTTTAATTTTCAATGTTGTTCAAAATCCGGATGGCCGCATTGACGCTACCCGTTTCAATGGTGAAGGAATTGATTTGAACCGTGATTTCATTACACAGTCCCAGCCTGAAACGCAGCAAATGATAGAATTGCTGACAGAGTGGAATCCGTTAGTTTTATTGGATACGCACGGTTACGTCAGAAACTATGGACCTAATTTGCAAGGATTAATTGAGCCTTGTACGCCACCGCACAATCCGAACTATGAATATGATTTATACAATAAATGGGCTTATGCTCAGGCAGAAGCAATGGAAGCTGAAATAATGGATAATAAGGATGGTTTTAGCGGAACGCTCTATCAAAGGATGGAAGGTACCTATATTCCGCAACGTGATGATGCGGAAGGATGGGATGATTACCCGCCGATTTTCACACCGATGTATGCGATGTACCACGGTGCATACGGACACACGCTTGAAGCGCCCACCAATGATGAAGATGGCGTTCGTTGGATGTACAATGCTGTTATAGGAGCTTTGAAATTTGCAACAGAAAATAAACAAGAAATGATTGCCGATCAAATTGAAGTCTTTAAGCGCGGCATTACGTTTAGCCACCCGACTCATGAAGAAGGGCACTTCCCAAATGCATATATATTGCCTGTCAATGAGAAAGATCCGACCGTGACAGAAAAGGCAATTAACCATTTAATTAAGAATGATATCGAAGTTGTTCGTGCTTCCAAATCCTTTCAAGCAGGAGAGAATACGTACGATAAAGGTACATATATTGTAAAAATGGTCCAAGCAAAAGCAGGACTTGCTAATACAATGCTGTGGGAAGGCGAAGATATTTCTAACGACACTGTTTCCATGTATGATATTTCCGCATGGAGCCTTCCGGAATTATGGGGCTTTGCAGCTGAACCGGTTTATGAAAAAGTGAATGCTGTTACAGCTAAAGTAAGCAAAGCAGAAAGTCAGGGTACCCTTTCAGGAAAGGGACCATTCATGATACCAAACAGTTCTGTTAAAGCAGTGGAGCTCGTCAATCATTTGCTGAAAAATGGTGTAACCATTAAGCGCGATTTGAACGGGAATTTTTACGCCGATGCTTCTGCCAACAAAATATCTGGAGCAGTGAAAGCTTCCGGTTTGAAAATTACCACAGCGACAATCCCTTCTGAGGCAGTAAAGATTGACAACATGAAGGTTGCCATCCTTAAGGACGGGGGGATGGAACAAGTACAATCACATGCCGGAACGAAATTGTCACTTGAGAGACTTGGCTTCAATGTTACTGAAATAACTCCGACAGAAGTGGCGACAAAAGGATTAAATGGTTTTGATGCATTTATATACAGCGGCACGGAAAGCTTGATTTCCACAAATTTAAGTGCAACTAATAAGGAATTTGGCTTCCAATTTCCGGAACAATATGTTTTTTTCAAAGCTAATCTCGAAGCTTTTCTGCAAAATGGAGGGAAATATATAGCTGTAGGGGCAGGGGCTTCAAGAGCAACGAGAATATTAGGTCTAACTGACAATGAAATCTGTACGGCCGGCAGCAACAGCAATGGTATCGTAAAAGTTGATTATGAAGGAATCGGGTTGACAGCAGGCTACAGTGAAGATGATTTAGGCTTTGTTTACCGTCCTGCCTGGTATACAGGGTTAACGGATGATGAAGTGGCAGCTTCTATTGAAAATTCTTCAGATTTCTTTATTGCAGGTCATTGGAGAAATAATTCGGCAGCACAAGGACAAGCTGTCATTGTAAAAGAAAAAGCGAAGGATGTGACTCTGATTGGATTGGAAGCCGGCTTCCGGGATCATACGGATTATTTATTCCGCCTTCTTTCTAACGCTATTTTTACAAAATAATAAGTTGCTTTTGAAAAAGGGATTGAGAAAGCCAGAACATGACTTTCTCAATCCCTTTCATACGATTACTTTTTATTAAACCCTTTGCTTTCAAGAAACGCTTTCATATGCTCGCGTTTTTTACTCGCCAAAAAGGAAGCCATCGTTTTCGACCAGTTGGAATCTTTCATGTTTGACGATCTTGCACTGTAATATTGCTGCATTGTGTCGTCATATTCTGAAATGATTTCCTCATACTGCTCAGCGTTGTATGTATTTTCATGCAAAATCGCTTCTTTCGGCAGGCGAGGCTTCACGTCGTTAATGCGCGCAGGCACACCAAGCGTCAATCCAAACAATGGGAAAACAAGATCCGGTAAGTTCAATAATTCGCTGATTGCAGCCGGATTGTTGCGAATACCTCCGATGTAGCAGCCGCCATAACCTAATGACTCTGCCGCTGTAATGGCGTTTTGCGCCGCTAATGAAGCATCAACGGTTGTGACAAGCAAGCTTTCGACATTATCCGCTTCAATATCGACTCCTTGCATTTTTCCTGCCAGTTGTAGTCGTTTGAAATCTGCACAGAAAACAAGGAAATGGGAGCACTGCGAAATTTGCGGTCTGTTGCTTGCATGCTCGATGATTTGCTCTCTTAACTCGCGGTCTGTCACATTAATGATTGTATATGCTTGAACGAAATTCGATGAAGCCGCCCCTTGAGCTGCTTGAATAATTGCATCAAAATGCTCAGCCGGAATCAATTCATCTTTATAATGACGGACAGAACTATGATTTTGCATCACTTTGATTGTCTCGGAAAAATATTTTTCATCTTTCATAGATAACCCTCCTTTAAGGTTGATACATTTCTCATGATAGACGATTTTCAAAAGAAAGGAAAAGAAAAAACATCCGCGCATGCAAATATAGCGCGGATGTTCTTTTATGCTGTTACAAGCTCATTTAAAATGAATTCTTCTACCACTTTAGCGACGCCGTCGTTCATATTTGTATCTGTCACATAATCAGCGGCTGCTTTAATATCGTCATTCGCATTGCCCATTGCGACACCAAGACCGGCAAATTCGATCATTTCAAGGTCATTGTAGCTGTCTCCCATTGCGATGACTTCCTCGCGCTCAATGCCAAGAATTTGAATAAGCTGATTCAGGCTAGTACCTTTTGAAATACCTTTTTCCATGAATTCAAGGAAGTAAGGTTTAGAGCGCATTACACTGAACTCATCGCTTAGTTCAGCTTGAAGTTTAGCTTCAACTAGCTTCAATTTCTCAGGTTCATGCAGCATTAAGCATTTTACAACTGGTTCGGTAATCGCTTGCTTGAATGAATCAACAAATTTTACAGGAAGTCCGGTAATAACAGATTCCTCAGCTGTATAAGGACTATCATCCTCCGTCACAATATCATCGCCAACATACGTATGAATGCTGACACCTTCGCGGCGGCTAAGATCATAGAGCTTATGAACAGCTTCCGCGCTCAATGTGCTGCTGAAAATTTCTTGCTTATCTTGCCAATCTATAATTTTACTTCCGTTAAAAGATAAAATGAAGCTTCCGTATTTTTCTAAATGAAGCTCTTCTGCAATTTGTTTCATCGCAAAAGTTGGACGACCGGATGCAAGCACAACCTTCACGCCTTGTTCCTGAGCCTTCATAAGCGCATCCTTTGTGCGAGGTGAAATGGTATGATCGTCACGCAATAATGTATCATCTAAATCTAACACTATCATTTTATATGCCATAATCCAGTTCCTTTCTAGATGTAATATGAATTAATCGTACTATAAAGCATGAGTTGGGAAAAATGAAATATTTGCCACTGGCAGTTCGGATTTCTTGAAAAAAGTAGTCTTTCGTTCAAAAATTTTCTAAAAAACGTATGAATGGATGCGATTTTATGAGTTTGACAGTTAAAGTGTGGAAGATTTGTACTTTGGTATAAAAAAGTCGGCGATACAGTAGATGTAGGAGATACGCTTCTTGAGGTGCAAACAGAGAAAGCAACATCAGAAATTACCTCTGATACAGCTGGAGTGTTACAGGAAATTAACGTTGAATGCGGTGAAACAGCCGCTGTAGGCGAGGTGCTCGGCGTGATTGCTTAGCTTGTCATAATAGCCGCATGTACACCGATGCATGCGGCTATTAAAATATATGTTTTCTTTGCCTCATAAAAGGGAATAATTACACTAACTAACTGGAGGTGATGTTATGTTTGGTGAACTATACGGCCCTTATGACAACCATACAGAAGTATTGCGTGAGATTCATAATCTCGAGGATCAAGGCTATAAATCCAGAGATATTCAATTACTGGCAGATACGCGAGAGAATCTTTATTTTGAAAAAAAAGAAAAGGTGCATTTCTCCACTCTAGAGGATCGTAATCGTTTTCTGCAAACGATGAGAAGAATAGTAGGTCGACACAAACCAGAGATTGAAGGCATCATAGGACCAGAGGATATGTTTGGTTTTACACAGGAAGAAAAAGAAAACTATTATGAGCAGCTAAGAAGAGGAAAAATCTATTTGTTTATTTCTCCGAAAAAAGCGAAAGGTTTTGATGCTAATCTGAACGACAGCTCGTGGGATCCTGATTCAGTTTATGAAGACACCTCATTCAGAATTCGCACAAAGGGTTTGTAAGGTGAAAAACTAGCTTTATTCCGGCTAGTTTTTGCTTTGTTTAACGGGCGTACCGAAAGAGCATGAAGTCAAATGCGGACATTCCCGGAAGTCGCTGAAAAAAAGCGGAAAGACTTTCACTGTCATCGAAAGTAAGCGTTGTCATTTCTTCTTTTATGAAAAATAGCGCTTGAGTTGTTTCACGCTCCATCATAAATATTCGAAGCAAATGAATCCCGCTAATCTGTTCTCGTAAACCGATTATGCCGTATTGCTTATTTTGCGGTGATATTAAAATACCTTCGCTTTCTAAGTGAATTAACTCTCTCGGATAAACAATCTCGTACTCTTCATTTACTAACATATTAAGCGCCTCCTTTGCAATAAGATATTCGTTGTTTTTGTGTAAAATCCTTCCATGACCACGGTTATTTTCAATGAATATTAGGGTAGAGATTAATAGTATGGAGGGAATGAAGATGAAAAGTAAAATCTTTAAGTTTCTTATTGTATTTGTCGTGTTTTTGCTTTTAGTGCCTATTTTTGCAGCTTTACTGTAATAAAATAGCGAGCTGAATAAGCCCGCTGTTTTTATGTGAGTTCAGAATTATATGCCCTGTCAATATACACAACCTGTGTTAGCAAAATCGGACTGAGATATTTTCTTAATGCAGGGAAAACATGTCCGACGTAATCATTTGGCGAATGACAATAATATTTTTCTTTCAGATTAATTTTATATGTGCAAGTCAGTTCAATAGCAGGGTTAGATTGCGAGTCCAACACGTGTTTGGAGCTCTTGACTCTGACTATCAAATCTTTATTTTTAAAAAACAGATCGTTTGGCTGAAAGTGTCCGTCTTTGACTAAAACGATCACAAATCCTTCTGCTCGAATCATTAATTACACCTCAAAACACATTATAGCAAAGCTATCATATGTTTTCATCAGAGACTTGCAAAAGGCCTTTCTTCATCGAAAGGCCCCTTGAAGTTTAATAGATCGTTCTTAAAAAGAAAAATGTACTGATGGCGTTGATGCCCTGTACTATGAAAAATACACCCATTGCGACAACAATACCAATCATACCAATGATCGGATTAGATAACATAATGAACCCGAACAATGTTGAAATGATACCAAAAGTAAGAATCCATACCCAGCTGGACAATTCAGCTTTCTTAACGGCAAAGGCCGCGATAATACGGACAATTCCGGAAAAGACAACCCAAATACCGAACATCGCTGTTAATGTCAGAACGGTCATTTGGCTGTTCAATAGGATGATGACAGCAATTAGTGTTGTCACAATCCCTTCAATCAATACCCAAGCACTGGTATACGTATGGTTGACGATGTAGTTGACAATCAAAAACACACCGTTAATCATTAACAATACTCCGATAAATGATGTGAAGGTCAGCAATGAAATTGCTGGATGAAACAAGAACCAGACACCTAAAAACAACATAGCTACCCCGGAAACCATCACTAACCACGTCCATGTTTTTCTCATTATACTCATTCCTTTCTATTAGTCAATTAGTGCAATGATTGATTGGTGAAAGGTCTAGTATATTCATACCCGCTTTAACAGGAGATAAGCTGATGCTGTTAAATTTCAATGGTTTAAATACGATTCTTTGGCAACCCCGGATTATGGATGGTATGAGGCTTATGTGAAATTATTTTTTTGATGAATCCGATTGGTAAGAAGTCATTCAACTATCATTGCGATTAAACTTTAGATGAATAGTATAAAAAATGAAAGAGTAACCTATTTACCCAGAATAGGTTACTTTTTGTTTTGAAAGGGTAAAAAACTAAAAAAATACATAGAGATTGTCGTTTGACAGTTGGAGGGTGTTTTTATGGGGAGCAGCAAAGAGAAACAATGGTATGCGCAATCAATAAAAGAAGTAATAGAACAGCTTGAAACAAGCAAGGAAGGGCTTACGGAAAGCGAAGCGGAAAAGAGATTAAAAGAGTACGGAAAAAATGAGCTCCGACAAGTGAAGGCAAAATCGGTATGGAAGATGCTTGCTGAGCAATTGACCGATCCGATGATATTAGTGCTGATTGCCGCCTGTATTCTATCATTCGTTATGCACGAAATGGTCGAGGGAGCCGTTATTGTTTTCATCGTTGCTTTAAATGCGATTATTAGTGTCGTTCAGGAGAAGAAGGCGCAAAGTTCGCTTGAGGCGCTCCGTAAAATGAGCTCGCCGACTGCTCGTGTGAAGCGGGAAGGAAAAGAAGAACTGATTCCGGCGAGCTCGCTTGTAGCAGGAGATATTGTTTTGCTTGATGACGGGGCGATGGTACCGGCTGATATTCGCCTTATTCAAACGTCTAACTTAAAAATTCAAGAAGCATCGCTAACCGGCGAATCGGTGCCGGTCGAAAAGAATGCTGATGCAATCTGTCAACAAGATTGTCCGTTGGGTGACCGCATCAATATGGCTTTCAGTTCCTCAATTGTCTCTTACGGACGCAGTGTCGGTGTTGTCGTGGAAACCGGGATGAATACCGAAGTCGGCAATATTGCTGATTTGCTGGAATCGCAGGATGAGTTCGATACACCGTTAAAGCGTAAGCTCGCTGCGGTAGGGAAAACGCTCAGTATCGTCGGCATCATTTTATGCGCGATTATTTTTGCCATAGGACTGTTGTATGGAAAAGCAATTTTACCGCTGTTCATGACGGCGATTTCTCTGGCGGTTGCTGTCATTCCCGAGGGTTTGCCGGCGACTGCGACAATTGTCATGGCGCTTGGCGTTCAGCGAATGGCGAAGAAGAATGCGTTAATCCGCAAATTGCCGGCAGTTGAAACATTAGGGAGCGCATCGGTCATTTGCTCGGATAAAACAGGAACACTGACGCTCAACAAAATGAATGTCACGCAGCTAGCTGTTGAGGAGGATTTCAAAAAGGGACAGGCTTGCTCTGTTGAAAAAGCGGATGCCGACAAGTATAAAGACATTATTTATGGAGGATCACTATGTAACGATGCCAGCTTAAATCCTGAAAAACCGGATATAGTGTTAGGCGATCCGACAGAAGGAGCCTTTATCTTCTTGGCAGATCAGTTCGGTGAAAAGCAATCTGCATTAAAGGCGAAATATCCTCGTTTGTATGAACAGCCATTCGACTCGGTCCGAAAACGGATGACGACCGTGCATGAAATTGATGGGGAAATCATTGCTTATGTGAAAGGAGCAGTTGATGAAATGCTGCCGTTATGCACGAACATTTTAACGGCTGAGGGCGAAAGAACGATGACGGAAAATGATATTAGTAATATTAAGAACATTTATCATGAGATGTCCGAACAGGCGCTCCGTGTACTCGGATTTGCCAAACGCCGTTTGCAGCATGTGCCGAACGGTGATGTTGAAGCCGAGCTTACTTTCATTGGGGTCGCCGGCATGATTGATCCGCCGCGTAAAGAGGTGATGGAGGCGATTCAGACATGTAAAAATGCCGGCATTCGAACGGTGATGATTACAGGCGACCATCGTTTGACGGCCCTTGCAATCGCCAAGGAACTCGGCATTTTTGAAGAAGGAAATATCGTTGTTTCCGGTGATGAGCTCAATAAGATGAGTGATGAGGAGCTTGATCAAATCGTCGGTAAAGTAGCGGTATTTGCCCGCGTGTCACCGAATGATAAGCTGCGTATTATTTCATCTTTGAAACGAAACGGAGAAGTTACCGCAATGACCGGTGACGGCGTCAATGATTCACCGGCGCTGAAGGCAGCTGATATCGGAGTTGCGATGGGCATTACCGGAACGGACGTTGCCAAAGATGCATCGGACATGATTTTGCTCGATGATAACTTTACAACAATTGTGGCAGCCGTTAGAGAAGGGCGACGCATTTACCGCAATATCCAAAAGGTTATTCAATTTTTGCTTTCAGGAAACTTGGCTGAACTTTTGACGATTATGATTGCTACTGTCCTCAATTGGGATGCACCTTTTTTGGCGATACATATTTTATGGATCAATCTTGTGACCGACACGCTACCTGCCTTGGCGCTAGGTGTTGATCCCCCAAGCCGTAACATTATGAAGCATCAGCCGGTTCAATCGGGCAGCTTGTTTGAAAAAGGGCTCGTCTACCGGGTGATTGTTCATGGGATGTTCATCACGGTAGCTACATTGGTTGCTTACCGGATTGGCTTTCAATCTGGTTATCATGTTGCTGGGCAGACGATGGCATTCACTGTTTTGGCGTTGTCGCAAATTTTGCATGCTTATAATCAGCGCTCCAATACGGATTCGATTTTTGCTAAAGGAAATGGACATAACCTGTATTTGTTCGGTTCGACAATCATAACAGCGGCATTGTTGCTTGTGATTTTGTTTGTTCCGGTGCTGAGAGAGATTTTTCAATTTGCTGTATTAAGCGGTGAGCAATGGCTTTGTGTAATGGCTTTATCACTAGTGCCAATTGTCGGAGTCGAAATCTGCAAGCTGCTGAAAATCAATGGGTAACAATATAAACCCGCACAAAAGAAAGCCGTTCACCGACGTTAACGGCTTTCTTATTACATAAATAGGATAAATTAGCTTTCATTTTGGGCAATCTGTTCGTTGGCAGCTAATCCTATCCTGCGAAATTTCCAAATATGATAATACAAATGAATGCTGATTCTCGCCATTGTGGAAGCGCTTTTAACGGAACTGGATGTAAAGTCAGATAGTCTATATTTATATAGTTTTTTCTTGAGTTGTGAAAGTTCAGAACGGGTACACTTTTTTTCTTTTAAAGCTAATCTGATAATGCTTAGAGCCGTATCAGTGTAGAAAGTTTTATATGGTTTCGTGTCGATGTTCTCTCTTTCTTGCACTAGTATAATCATTTTTTCTAGTGCATATAAGTAGGACAGCATATTGGCATTATAACTAGGTTTTGTTGCATTTTGGCTGTGGTGAATATAGTGATAGTATGGGGTAGGGTCAAAAGCAATCGTTTGGCATTTTAATATGTATTCGCAGCAAAACAATAAGTCTTCAGCATATCGAATCGTTTCGTCAAAAAGGAGAGTCGGTTCATTTCTGAGTATCTCCGCCATGAATAATTTATTGCAAACAAAGCCTTGAAAAGCGGTGGCATCTAATAGTGTGTTTAAAGCAGATAATTTGTCGTAAGTAATAATATTGGATTGTATAGTTCCCTGAATAAGCTTACCATTTTCTCTTTCTTTTCTATATCCGCAAGCCGAGAGTTCGGCTTGTTTGCTGGTCATGGCATTCAAGAGACTTTCAAACATAGTTGGTTCAATCCAATCATCGGGATCGACAAAACCGATATATTGTCCTTTTGCTACTTTAAGTCCGGTATTTCTGGCCGAGGAAACACCGCCATTTTTTTTATGTATTACAGTAAATCTTTCATCTTGTTGGCAATATTCATCGCAAATTGATCCGCTATTATCTGTTGATCCGTCATTTACTAGAATGAATTCCATCTGTTTGTAAGTTTGGTTTTTGAGACTGTTCAAACTTTTTATTAAAAACTTTTCGGTATTATAGATGGGTATAATCACAGAAATCAACATGGTAAACTCCTTTGAAAGTTTTTTATAATCCGTCTTAAACGCGGTTTCGGCAATCGGCAAAACTCAAATAATTCGTCACATGCATGTAGGAGGTCAGCCTTCCTTGTTGCTTCGCCTTGCATAAAATAGGGTATGACATTTTGCGAAACATGCTTAGCCAGCATTTTTTTCTTGAGCAGACGTTCTTCGTCAGCAATATTCAGCTGAACTCCTTTAAAATCCTCGTGGAATTGGCTCGGCAGAAATTGCACATCTGCAGTTCCAATCGGCTGAGGGCGCCAAGGATTATATTGTGCCCATTCATGCACATCGTCAAATCCATTCAACTGGCAGCAAGTTTTCACGACGTAACTTGTCATATCATGGTCGTTATGTCCGCCTTCGATTGAATGTACATACACTTTTTCAGGGTTGAATTTCTGTAAAATCATTTGAATGTCCTTAAACATAGAAGACAAATAGCGGTGAGTTCCGGAATCGGGATAGCCTAGGCAAAAGATATTTTCTTCTGGAATCCCAATTAGTGCTAATGCTTTTGCAGCCTCTTTATATCTGTTTTCCGCTCTTTTCTTCGCTTTCCTCTTTGATATGTTCCAGCTCTGGCGTGTTCCAGTCCAATCTGCCGTTCCGTTCGTCGTAAAAATGATTTTGATTCGTTCTTTGATAGAATAGCGAGATAGCGTAATGCCCAATCCTAAAATGTCATCGTCTGCATGAGCGGCAAAAACAAGCAGATCAGTTGAACTGTTGTCAGGAGAAAAGGTTAAGTTTCTTCCTATCATTTTATTCGGCTTATACAACCCCCGAATCTTCTCGATTGTTTTGATGAGTTGGTCTTGCCCGGGGGTATAGGCTATGACTCTTTTAAATTTGTTTATGAATGTCATCTTTTCAAAAACGCCTCACATTTAAATTTTATTCTGTGATTTTCCTAATTGGATAAATTAGTTTGTTATATTTTACCATTCGATTAAGTTGTTTGTATAGTTCTATTTCAATCTCTTCATTAAGCCCTTAAAAGATCAAATGTTTGCTAATACTGTCGTCTATTCCATTACCTTTCATTAAGAATCGAGTATAATGAGAATAGAAGGATGTTGCTAATTAAACGCTAACGAAAAGAGGGCTGGTTTTATGAGCAAAGAATTCAATGAAGAAATTTTTGAGAATGAACTTGAAAAATCGGGAAAATATTATTCTGAAGATAAAATGTGGGATAAACTGAAAAGACTCGGGAAAAAGGCTGGTACTAATGTCGTATACACGGTATTACTTTTGTACTTTACACTTCAGAAGCCCGATATTCCAGCAAAAACGAAAGCAATCATAGTAGGGGCATTAGGCTATTTTATTTTGCCGTTAGATTTGCTGCCCGATATAGCTGTCGGTTTAGGCTATACGGATGATTTAGGGGTATTAGGTATAGCTCTATTGCAAATAGCATTTTATATTGATGAAGAAGTGAAAACGAAAGCAAAAGCTAAATTGAACGATTGGTTCGGAGAGGGAATTGATACAGCAGAAATAGATCAGAAAATTTAATGAAGACTGAATGAAACCGCCTCCAGATTGTTAGGAAGCGGTTTTTGTCGATGTAAAAAGAAAATTGCAACTTTAAGATTTCCATTTCCTGCTCGAATTGCTTGAACTTTTCACTTTCGACCTCAAGGTTTTCCATAATGCTTTCTGTCACCATTTCCATAACCTGTGCCTTCATGATCTCAGGCATCGGCTCGTTGTAGTCGACGTATTTCAGGAAATCCTCAAAATAGCGGGCGTACGTACGATGATTGATGGATTTTCAGCTTGCCGTCCTCGACCATGCCTTCTTCGGGCATATGCGGGATTATTCGTTACAAATGGCGCTATATCAACGCTTTCTCTATGCGGAAAAGTTAGCGGTCACATTTTTGCGCGTAAAAAGCCAATTATTCAATGATTTTATTGAGCTTGTCCACAACCTCTTGTTGCATATTCGGCAATACATGGCTATACGTATTCAACGTTGCTTGGACGTCAGCATGCCCGAGCCGATCAACGATAAATTTAACGTTAACATTCTCCTTAATTAATATCGCAGCGTGCAAATTATTTTCGCAAAAGAGTTCCCGTTTGGCGCAGATTTTGCGACATCTTTACTGTAAGACGATGCGCGTTTTTGAAATTCACCGGGTATATAACCTATATAGGACATAAAGTTTTGCAGAAGGTGCGCGAGGTGGAAAGTTGAATCGTCATATTAAGTGTAAAGCGAAAAAGTAAAGTTCTTTTTGGCCGTGGGCAACTACGCGAATAAAGGGAGCGATTATTTATGAGTAATGTAATCAATTTATCAGTAGAAAGAATTAAACGTGCTACCCCGGAACAATGGCAAGCTATTTTAAGGCAAGCTTTGAAAGAAGAAGACGAACGTAAGCAATTAACTCGTGCAATGCTAATTACCCAAGGATACGGAGAAAAGGCGATCAATACACACTACGACGGCGCAAACTTGTACGGCACGATATGGAGCTTAATAGCTATGGTGGAATACGGTTTTAACGAGTCATTCATATCGGATGTTAAATTGAAGGGGCATTCACATGCAACGGATCCAGAAGCGATTGTATTTTACGTATGGGCTGACAGCCGAGAACATGCAATCGAGCTTCTAGGCGAATATGATTCGGGCAGTACGGGCGAAGTTAATGAGGAAGGACTTGTTTATGATGCATTTTTAGGTGAATACGTATGAATCCAAAACTATTCAAATATTTACGCCAGGCAGCCAGCCGGCTTCACGTAAAAGCAGCTCGCTGCTGAACTCGGCGTTTCTAATATATTAATCTCGCGAAACGAAAGCGCCAAAATTTGCGCTCTGCTTCGGCGGGGCGCCTTTTCCTTTGCGCAAAAAAGGCGGTCACAAGAACCGCCAGGAAGCCTACTGAAACACCGTTATAATCTGCGGTCACAATATATAGGAACGGGACGCTGAAAAAATAGGAAGGGAGAGGGTGAAAAGGTATTTGTTGCGGGTGCAGATATTAATCAATTTCTGCCTCTCGACTCCAAAAATGGTGTTAGGTTGGTAAATAAAGGTAAAAAGATATTTAACAAGTTAGCAAATGGATCATTTCCGGTAATTTGTGCAATCAATGGTCATGCCTTAGGAGGTGGCCGTGAGTTAGCACTCACTTGTGATATTAGAATTGCTGAGCAAAAAGCAAAACTTAGTTTTCCAGAAACAAGTTTAGCTATTCTGCCTGGCTATGGTGGAACACAGCGCTTAACACATTTAATTGGTCCAGGCAGAGCAAAGTATATGATTTTTACAAGGGAGACTTTTTCTGCTGATCAAGCATACGAATGGGGCGTAGTTGAAAAAGTAGTACCAAACGGTGAGTCAATAAACGAGTCGTATACAGTTGCCCAACAAATCGTAAACAAAGGTTCGTTAGCCATAGTAAAAGCAAAACTAGCAATAAACCAAGGATTAGACTGTACTTTAGCAGAAGGTCAAGCACTTGAAACAAAATTTTTCGCTGATCTTTGTCAGACAGAAGACATGTTAGAAGGGGTAAAGGCATTTAAAGAGAAACGCATGGCAATTTATTTTGGCAAGTAAACGGGGGAGATTCTTAATTATGAACACGGCTAACCTATTTATTGATCAGGAACATATTAATTGGGGAGTATTAGAAGCGATGATTCGCGAAAAGATTCCGGGCCTCCCAAATCAAGCAATGAAAGTTAGGAAATTTACAGAAGGCTATTCCAATCAAACGTACTTACTGACGTTTGGGGACTGGGAATCGGTGTTAAGGAGACCGCCATTTGGTGAAATTCCAGCGAAAGCCCATGATATTAAACGTGAGTATATCATTTTATCAAGATTGTATGGCGAATATTCCCTTGCTCCTAAACCGTATTTATATAGCGAAGATCCAGCAATAATGGGGAGACATTTTTACATTATGGAAAAAAAGGAAGGGGTTGTCCTTAACGATGTTCTTCCTGACACATATGGATCTTCAAGGGAAGTTGGACCTGCTATTTCAAAAAGTATTATTAATAGCTTAATAGAACTTCAGTATGTCGATTACAAGAGAGCAAATTTATTAGAAATTGGTAAACCTGAGGGATATTTAGAGAGGCAAATTAATAGTTGGATTACACGCTACAGCATATCCAAAACCGATGATATTAGTGGAGTGGTTGAATTAGAAGCTTGGCTGTTAGGACAATTGCCCAAAACCGTTGATACTACAATTGTCCATAATGATTTTAAACTAAATAACCTTGTACTAGACCCACATAACCCTAACGTGGTAAAGGGGGTACTTGATTGGGAATTGGCAATTATTGGAGACCCTATGAGTGATATAGGATCAGTTCTCGCATATTGGGGAGAAGCTAACGATCCTGATCTTGGTGTTTCGGTTGTGACAAATCAGCCAGGCTTTTATTCAAGAAGAGAAATGGCTGAGAAATATGCGCAGATGAGTGGACGGGATATATCTCATATCGACTATTATGTGACATTCGGCTTTTATAAGCTAGCTGTCATTTTGCAACAGCTCTATTTTCGTTGGAAAAAAGGTGCTTTGTACGACGAGCGCTTTAAGAATTTACATGTACCTATTAATAATTTAATTGAAATGGCAAACTTAACAAGGACTAAAAAAATCTTATAAGAGGAAGCATTTAGAAAAGGATCGGGAAGTTGCATCCCTTAAAATTTTCCTGCTGTTATTGAGTACTCTAACGATCTGTTACAGTCAAGAAACGTGAGTTGACGAAGGGGATTATTACAAATTTAATGAAGGAATACAAAGAGGGAGTGGAAGCTTTGTACGAAACAATTAGAATGGAACGAAAAGCAGGGATTGTAACAATTTTCTTAAATCGACCGGAGTTTATGAATGCGTACACAGACAAGATGGCTAAAGAGTTGATAGATGCATACAAGAAGATTGATATGGATGATGATGCGAGAGTTATTGTAGTGACAGGTGAAGGTAGAGCTTTTTGTGCTGGGATGGACTTATCTGAAGGAGGCCAGACATTCTCATCAACTGAATCAAAAGAAGAATATCGTGACAGTGGAGGAGTGCTTAACCTTGTCGTACACAATTTAAAAAAGCCTATTATCGCTGCTATTAATGGACCTGCTGTAGGAATTGGTTTAACGATGACACTTGCAATGGATATGCGCATTATAAAAAAAGATACGAAAATTGGTTTTGTTTTCGCCAAACGAGGTATCGGTCCTGAAGCTTGTTCCGGGTGGTTTCTCCCTAGGCTTGTTGGAATAGGGAAAGCGTTAGAATGGATGTATACAGGGCGTTATATTCCAACGTCTGAAGCATTAGAGTCTGGTTTAGTCCTATATGAAGTGGACGATGTGCTAGAAAAGTCATATGAAATTGCTCAACTAATCGTAAGAGATACAGCAGCTACTTCTAACCGATTTGTTCGACAACTTTTGTGGAATATGTTAAGCGAGAATACGCCAGTTTGCTCTCACCTTATAGAGTCAAAGTTTCTTCATTGGGCGGGTAACAATTCAGATGTGAAGGAAGGTATTAATTCTTTTCTAGAAAAACGTTCTGCAAAATTCCTATTAAAAACCAATGATATGCCAGATTTTTTCAGTAAAGGAGAGGGGAATAAATGAAAATTGCCGTAATAGGTGCTGGAATTATGGGTAGTGGTATTGCACAAGAGTTTGCAACTAGTGGACATCACGTCACATTAGTCGATGTATCGGACAAAGTGTTAAGAAAAGCAGAATCAACAATAGAGAAGAGTTTAAGTAAGCTTGCCCAAAAAGATACAGACATTAAGCCAATCGAGGTGTTAAGTCGCTTAGAATATTCAACTGATAAACATACAGTAAGAGATACAGACTTTGTGATTGAAGCAATCACTGAAAACATTGAGGTGAAGAAACAGTTATTTCAAGAGTTAGATAAATTGTGCGATCTAAAGACATGTTTAGCATCAAACACTTCAAGTTTATGTATTTCTGAAATAGCGGCTGTTACGAATCGAAAAGACAAAGTATTAGGAATGCATTTCTTTAACCCTGTCCCACTAATGAAGCTAGTAGAAATGACTGTAACGGATGCGACATCGAAAGAAACAATTCAGATTGCGGAATACCTTGTTAAACAAATGAACAAAGAAAGTATTCAAGTAAGGGACACGCCTCTGTTTATTGTAAATCGCCTGCTTGTTCCATTGATTTGTGAAGCTATTTCTCTCGTTGAGGAAGGTTCTGCGTCGCCAACAGATATTGATAAGGCAATGAGATTAGGGGCTCATCATCCAATCGGTCCATTATGGTTAGCGGATATGATCGGCCTTGATACCATGCTGAATATTCAGGAAGCTCTATCTGTAAAGACGAATAATAGTAAATTTAGAGTACCTGAATTACTAAGAGAAATGGTGGTAAATGGTAAATTAGGAAGGAAAAGCGGTGAAGGTTTTTACCAATACTAAAAAGGAGTTTATCTCTCTTTATTATTAATCTATTTTTTGTTACTTAGCTTGCTGTGATGTTTTATCTCAACTAGCGGAATATAAGTTCATAAAATTAAAAATTAAAAATAAATTATGTTTACGAACTAAATTCAAATATGCTACTATAAACAAAATTAAATGCAATGACGAGAAGAGTAGATAAGAAACAGTCTTTAAAGAGAGCTCCGGTAGCTGAAAAGGAGCAAGAAGGTTCTTATTGAAGCAAGCCTCTGAGCAGCACATTGGAACTATATTATTTAGGGATAGTGTGACAGGAGCTCCTGTTATAGAGCTAGGGTATAAATCATTTCAATGATCGTACCTGATAAGGTTAATATGGTGACATATTAACAAACTGGGGTGGTACCACGATGATTACAAAATCTCGTCCCCAAGGCAATTGTCTTGGAGGTGGGATTTTTTATTTTGTTTTGAAAAATAATCAATCGTTGGAGGTACACGAAAATGAACGAAATCAATTTACACTTTATTGAAAAAGAAATATTGAATGATATAAATAATGAACATTATAATAGACCAATTTGCACAAGATTCCCGCCAGAGCCTAATGGCTATTTGCATATCGGCAATGCTTATGCCATCCACACCAATTATACGTTAGCCAAGAAGTATGGGGGCTTTTTTAACTTGAGATTTGATGATACAAATCCGCTAAAAGAGGACATAAAATATGTGGAAAGCATTAAAGAGGATATCGAATGGCTCGGTTATAGCCCGCAAGATCGTATTTACTTCGGTTCGGATTATTCGGAAGAGATATTTGTAGCTGCACTTAAACTTATTAAAAATGGAAAAGCTTATGTTTGTGACTTAACCCCTGAGGAAATGACAGAATATCGTGGTACACTTACCTCGGGCGGTCAAAATAGCCCTTATCGAAATAGGTCGATTGAAGAAAATATGGAATTATTTATAAATATGAAAAATGGTCAATATCCTACTTCTTCAAAGGTTTTAAGAGCAAAAATTGATATGAGTTCACCTAACATTAATTTACGGGACCCTGTTCTATATCGAATTATTCATGCGAGCCATTATCGAACGGGAAATGAATGGTGTATTTACCCGATGTATGACTTTGCTCATCCTATCCAAGACGCAATTGAGGGAATTACACATTCTTTATGTTCGATTGAATTCAGAGATCATCGACCGCTTTATGAATGGGTGTTAACGGAATTGAAGATTCAAGAACCGCCGAAACAAAGAGAATTTGGAAGACTTAATATTACGGGTGTTGTCACGAGCAAACGTTACTTAAGAGAATTAGTGGCAGATGGCTATGTAGATGGATGGGATGATCCGAGACTGCCAACTTTAAAAGGACTGCGCAGACGGGGATTTACTCCTGAAAGCATTTCGAACTTTATTGAAGAAATCGGGTTAATTAGAGGGCAAAGTACGGTTGATATTGAGATGTTAAATCATTCCTTGCGCGAGGATTTAAAATTAAAGGCGGAACGAGTAATGGCTGTACTTCATCCATTAAAAGTTATCATTACAAATTATCCGGAGAATCATACAGAAATGTTAACCATCCAAAATAATAGTGAAAATAGTGAGCTCGGAAGCAGGCAAGTTCCGTTTACAAGAGAAATCTTCATTGAAAAAGAAGATTTTATGGAGGTTGCTTCAAAGGGATTTAAACGATTATCTCTCGGAAAAGAAGTCCGTTTAATGGGAGCCTATTTCATAAAATGTGAAAAGGTTGTAAAGGATGCTCGTACTGGGGAAATTATTGAGCTGCATTGCACGTATGATCAATCAACAAAAAGTGGATCGGGATTTAATGAACGAAAGCCCGAGGGAACGATTCATTGGGTCAGTGCTACGCATGGTATAAAGGCAGAGGTACATGTATACGATCGTTTGCTTGTAGAAGAAGATAATGAAGCAGATTCAACAAAAGATTGGCGGGAACGAATCAATCCTCATTCGCTTACCATATTAAAGAATTGTATCGTTGAACCTTCATTGAAGAACAAGCGAAAAGAGGATAAATTTCAATTTGTCAGAGATGGCTATTATTGCGTAGATTCTAAGCATGCGAATGCTGAACAATTGGTATTTAATAAAATTGTTCCTTTAAAAAGTAATTGGAATAAGAAAAAATAACGATGTAAATAGAAGGAAATCGTGCTTTTAGGTTTCTTTCTATTTATTTTTTTGTTCTGTAATATTTCCTCTCTCATTTCTCATACTAACGAAATAGGAGGAGGGATTAAACAATGGCGAAGCGCGATAAAAAAGGCGATGCTGAACAGAAGAACAAGCAGGGCTTTGATTCGAGTAAAACGGATTCTGAGTTTGCTGGAGAGTTTGGTAGTGCGAAGGCAAATAAAATGCATAAGGAAAAAGCCAAAAAAGCGAGAAAATCAAAAAAGAAGGCCGAAGAGATGCATTAATACTTGTTTGTAAATGTTAAAAATGCTCAAAAAAGACATGAAGGAGATGTATACGATGACACAATCAAAATCACAGCAAGAACGGCAGTGGACGAATAGAAAGCAAGCGCAAAATCCCCATGGCAAGGTGGAGTCATTTGATCAGCATTACGAGGATGTTAAAGACCAAAAAGGAAAAAGTGATTAGTGCTTTAAAATGGAAAGAATCAGTCGGGGATAAGATGATATCCCCGCTGATTAAAGTTTCAATCTTACCAACCGTAAAAATCCCCCCAATAAAACACTCCATATTTAGAAACAACCCAATTCTCTAGAACACCTTGTGTAGCTTCGTCTATTGGAGGATTCACTAAACTGTACATTGTTTGATTACTTTCCAATTCTGCTTCGTACGGTGTATCTGATACTTCTATCGTCTTCAAAGAATATGTAGGATATCCTGCTTTCATAATGGCAAATCTCAATGCACCGGTAGGAGTTGCGGCAAAGTAGATGAAAGCAATTAATAATACTAAAAAAGCAGTAATCGATCGTGTCCTTTTTTTCAAGCTTATTCCTTCTCTCCATTTTGATTAGTACTATCCTTTTATTATATCTGACGGAATTAATTATCAATTAGTTTCTTTATTTTTTAAAAAGGTTTCAAAATAAAAATATAGGCTAATAGAGTGGATAAGATC
>JBJFHH010000100.1:0-3560 GCA_051893475.1 Bacillus sp. (in: firmicutes)
ATAAGGGGCCCCGCTCCATGCTGATTGAAATAATTCATATACTTCATTATTGCCAACTTGCAAATAACCTCGTCCTGTTGTCGTGATATGTGCAGCATCCGTATTCTTCAAAATTTCCCTACTATCGGACTCATCTTGTACCTTTAAAGAGATTTTGAAACGTGCATTACTCCAAATTTGATGATCAATGACCCCACCAGGCTTTTGTGTAGCCAATATTAAGTGCACGCCCAGACTTCGTCCAATGCGGGCAGCGCTAACAAGTTCGTGAATAAACTCCGGTTCCACACTTTTCAATTCAGCAAATTCATCACAAATAAGAAAGAGATGCGGCAAAGGCTCGATCGCTTGTTGCTCTTTATATAACTTCATGTACGAATCGATATGATTGACATTATAGTCATTGAAAAGTCTTTGTCGCTTCTTCAATTCACTATTAATGGAGGCAAGTGCCCGGTTACTGAAGTTTTTGCTTCCTTCAATATTTGTAATGGTCCCTAATAGATGGGGGATGTTTTTGAATGGCTGTGCCATTCCTCCTCCTTTGTAATCAATTAATAAAAATGACACTTCATGAGGATGAAAATGAACAGCTAACGATAAAATATATGTTTGCAACATTTCACTTTTCCCGGAACCTGTCGTACCTGCGACCAACCCATGTGGACCATGCGCTTTTTCATGTAAATTCAACATAACAATGTCATTCTTTCCCTTCAGTCCGATAGGAACAGCTAATGATTGCGAAGATTGTTGTTCAGCCCAATTCCTCTTAACTCGCAAATCTTCTACTTTTTTTGCATGAAATAGCTGTAGAAAAGAAACCGTTTCAGGAATTGAATTTTGCATGCCTATTTGATGTTCCAAAGAACCGAGTGTTCTAGAAAATTCTTCATTCCCATTCTGTACATGATGATCTAAATAGAAAGTTGTATGAACCGCTTTCTTATGTTCAATCAATATTTCTCCTTCATGTTCATTTATATATTGAACAAGTGTATGAACATTTTCTGTTACATTTTCCTTGGAATCAGTCACGAAGATTGTTGAAAATCCAAGTTCTGTCTTTGCTCCCTCTAAATATTCCATAATGACGTGTTCAGCAATTAGATTGCGATTGGATACAATGAATATATAATGTGGGATAAATCTTTTCTTTTCGCCCTCTGTATCTAACTCTCTTTCTCGAATAATCTGATAAATAGATGTCAATAATTGATCTCGTGTTTTTTCATTATAGATAAATCCTTTAGCATATGAATATGGCAACTGAAAGTGCGGTAACCATTTCATCCATTCCAACTCTTTATACTCTTCTTCATGAAAAATCATCACAAAACGGACATCATGATAACTATGAAAAAAGGCTAATTGTCCAATTAACTGCTGCAATTCGTGCATGACGATAGCATGTTTTCCGACCAGTCCGATGCTGCCAAAAGACATATTGACAGGTAAGGGAATATTTTTTACTGTTCCGTATTTCGTATTTAAACGTTGTGATTCTTCAATTAAATGATCAATTTCTCGATTGGCTAAATCATTACTATTTATATTAATTTCATAAGTAGAGCGGACATCAGCTTTACCAATTCGTACTTGCAGAAAGTCAGCATCATGAAACGTCCTTTCCCAAATACGATTACTGATCTGTGTGACGAAATCTTTCATTTCTTCAAACGCCGGGAAATGATAGTGAGCCACTTGTTTCTGTTTCTGATAAAGAACGTCAAGCTCCTCCCTTTTGTCTTCCAAATAACGCGTATAAACTTTCAGCCTCTTTTCACTGCGATTCTTATGCTTCTTTTTATCCCGAAAATATTGAACAGTAGAAGTGAAAATCGTCATAGTGAACATCATAATGGAAATAAGCATAAAAATGCCCCTTGGATTAATGATGGCAATGAACCCTATAACAAGGAGCATAACCAATGGAGGTAGAATAATAAGCCATAAGCCTCTATTATCTTCTTCAGAATCTTGCATAGGAAATGACATCATCACTTTATCTTTTGGAGCCTCATAAATTAATCTCGGCGTCCGTTGAAACAATGGATATCTACTTTTCATTTTTGAAATGGGAATAGCCGTTTCAGTTAATACCGTTCGATAATCATCACTCGAATTAATTTGAATGAGATCTTCATCCAACATTGCGATAGTCATGAACGGGAAAAAGAGAACATCACCTTTATTCAGTTTTTTTGGTGTATCTATTCGTTTGCCATTAAGAAACAAGTAATCATATTCTCTCAAGTCAATCATCCACTTCTTCGCTTGTCTATATAACGAAAAAGAACAATTGCTATTACCGTTCAAAGAATGAATCTCCACATCTCCATCTTGAGACGAGAAAGATATTTCCGTTCTGTCTCCTATGTAATAAACCCGCTCATTTTCCATTTTCGTCAGAACGAATTCGACACTGTCACGGTTCACCTTGAAAGTAAAAGGTCGACCTATATGTAAACAGCCAATCTGTTCATCTCCTTTAAAAACCACCCACTCATTTTCCACTTTTTTCAGAAGAAGGGATGTTTCTCCGAATGGTACCGATTGAATGCGAATCATGTCTTTTACACCATTGCCCACCGTTATGATTTCATCATCACGATTTTTCAACGGATACTTATGAAGGGATGAATTGACAAAAATCCATAAATCCATAAAAATTCCTCACAGTCTGATGAAAGATCTATCTTTTAGCATCTCTTTCAAAAAATATGTATTGGTTACCGCGTGCCGGCTTACTCTCCTGGTTGTGCTTCTTCTTCTTCGACACTCTCCACTTCATTTGTTACAGAAGTAGGTTCTTTAGGCGGCGCCGTCGTTGTGCCGTCATTCTCATTCACTGTTTCACTTTGCTCTTGTTCCTTCATCCGCTTATATTCATCCAACTCCAACGTAATTTCATCCAGCAACTCTTGTTTCTCTTCAGCCTTTAATTTCGTATTTCTTTTCAGCTCTTCTTCATAATTATATAAGGCATAGACAATTAAAGATGGGTCACCAAATGTTCGGGCAATCGTCAACGCTTGATCACTCATCCCACGCCCAATATAAATCCAATAATAAAAATACTGCTGATCAGCTTGTAATGTTAAAGAATTGACGATGGTTTGCTTTTGTTCGTCATTTAATGATTCTGATGCAACATATGAAGAAGCTAACTGATATAACACAACGTAAGGCATTGTTTCTGGATTATATTCTTCTAAAAGCGTAATTACTTCACTGTAATTCCTCTCCAAAAAAGCTTGGTTACTGTCTACATATGCTTCTTGCTTCGGAATCATAAAAGCAAAAGAGTAAATGGTATAAATAAGAGCCGGAATAAAACAAACGATCAAACCGATTAGCGTATAACGTTGTAAGTTCCATCTTTTATTGGAAACAGTTATGAGGGTCTTCTCGTTTTCTTCTATTGAACGGATTTTGCTTTCCGAATAATCAGAAACCTCATCAAATGAAGCAGCCTGCATAATTTGTTTAGCCTCTTCACCGATTTTTAATGTATCACTAAACCTCATATATTCTTCGAAACTATATTTTCCTTCAAT
>JBJFHH010000101.1:0-1120 GCA_051893475.1 Bacillus sp. (in: firmicutes)
GTGCGATGTCAGGTCTGCGTTTTGGTGAAAGCTTTCCAAGTCCTCCAAGCAGAATACCCAGAGAAGAAAGGTTTGCAAAACCACATAAAGCAAAACTGATAATGACAACAGCTTTTTCAGATAATACATCAATATATGGACCAAAATTGCTGTATGCAACAAACTCATTGATCACTAATTTTTGACCGATAAAGCTTCCTGCCTGTAAGGCTTCCTCCCACGGAACACCAATGACAAAAGCTAATGGAGCAAAAATGTAGCTTAATATTAGCTCAATAGACAACTCATCAAAGCCGAACCAACCGCCGACAAATCCCAGAATTCCATTAAATAATGCGATTAGAGCGATAAAAGCAAGAAGCATTGCGCCGACGTTAAGCGCAAGTTGAAGACCCGTTGAAGCACCATTTGCAGCAGCATCAATTAAATTTGATGAGTCTTCATCTTGTGCCATCTCAAAGTTTTCCGTATCTTCTTGGCTTTCTTCCGTTTCAGGAATCATAATTTTAGCAAGCACCAGTCCTGCCGGTGCTGACATAACACTTGCAGCCAGTAAATATTCCAATGGAACCCCCATTAAAGAATACCCTACCAAAACGCTGCCGGATACAGAAGCTAAACCACAGACCATAACAGCGAATAACTCTGATTGAGTTAATTTATCAATGTAAGGTTTGATAACTAAAGGTGCTTCGGTTAAACCTACGAAGATATTGGCAGTTGCAGAAAATGATTCAGCCCTTTTAGTACCTAATAATTTGGCAAGGCCGCCACCAACATATTTAATAACAACTTGCATAACTCCTAAGTAATATAAAACAGAAATTAATGCAGAAAAGAAAATGATAATCCCTAAAACATTAAATAAGAAAACATGTGTAATACCTGATTCCGGTGTATAAAGACCACCAACCAGGAAGCTAATCCCTTCATTAGCAAAACCGATAACAGCATTAACACCATCCGTTACCTTTTGCAAGGCAGCTCGTCCCAGCGGCCATTTTAAAACGATAAAAGCAAAGGAAATTTGGATTGCCAATGCCACTAAAACCGTGCGAATGTTAATTTTTCGTTTATTATTGGAGAAAAGAAAGGCAATACCTAAAATACATACAATTCC
>JBJFHH010000101.1:1220-3546 GCA_051893475.1 Bacillus sp. (in: firmicutes)
CTCTTGAAAGTCAAAGAAGGTCAAACTATAATAAAGTTAAGGTCAAATATAGTCAAAGTCAAAAAACAAACGATCTGGTATGGGGAAATTAAAGGAGGAGTATTATATGTTATGTGAAAAATGCAGACAAAAAGAAGCCAATATTCAATTACAGCTTCGTGTCAATGGTCAACAAGAAAATCACTTTTTATGCTCTTCTTGTTACAAAGAAGAGAAAAATAAATTAGGGGCATTAAGCGGACAATTAGGCGGATTCGGTTCATTCTCTCCGCAATCCTTTTTCGGCGGAGGATCTAACAATAATCAGCCATTCATGCCGGATCAGGCGATGAATCCGCAGCAAATGACAACAACTCGCGAAGAACAAAAAGGATTGCTTGACCAATTCGGTCGCAACCTGACCAACAATGCGAAAGCCGGCTTAATTGACCCGGTAATCGGACGCGAAAATGAAGTGAAACGTGTAATTGAAATTTTAAATAGAAGAACAAAAAACAACCCGGTATTAATCGGTGAACCAGGTGTCGGTAAAACAGCCATCGCCGAAGGTTTAGCTTTGAAAATTGCGGAAGGCAGCGTCCCTGCTAAACTGCAAACGAAAGAGGTTTACTTGCTTGATGTTGCCTCTCTTGTTGCCAACACAGGAATTCGAGGACAATTCGAAGAACGTATGAAGCAATTGATTGCTGAATTGCAGGCGCGTAAAAACGTCATCCTCTTCATCGATGAAGTACACCAATTAGTCGGCGCAGGCTCAGCAGAAGGTTCTATGGATGCCGGCAACATTTTGAAACCGGCATTGGCACGCGGCGAGCTTCAATTAATCGGGGCTACAACGCTAGCTGAGTACCGTCAAATCGAAAAAGACGGAGCGCTCGAACGACGTTTCCAACCGGTCATTGTCAACGAGCCTACTACCGGTGAAACATTGGATATTTTGAAAGGATTAAAAGATCGCTACGAGGGCTATCACAACGTCTCCTACAGCGACGATGCACTCGTTGCAGCTGTTGAGTTATCCCATCGTTACATCCAAGATCGATTCCTGCCGGATAAAGCGATTGACTTAATGGACGAAGCAGGTTCTAAACTAAACTTGACCATTGAAACAAAAGGCGAAAAAGAAATCCAAGCACAATTGGTACAGCTTCATAAAGACAAAGAAGCCGCTCTTAAAAACGAAGAGTACGAAAAAGCTGCCAAATTGCGCGATGAAGAACAGAAACTTGAGAAAATGCTTGAAACAGGCGCTCCTGAAGACAAACCGGTCGTCACTGTTGCCCACATTCAAGAAATTATCGCAACAAAAACTGGCATTCCAGTCGGCAAAATGCAGGAAGACGAAGCAACCCGCATGAAAAATCTTCAAGCTGAACTTGAGAAAAAAGTCATCGGCCAAGATGAAGCAGTTAAAAAAGTTGCTAAAGCCATCCGCAGAAGTCGTGCCGGTCTGAAAGCGAAAGACCGCCCAATCGGATCCTTCTTGTTTGTCGGACCAACTGGTGTCGGTAAAACAGAGCTTTCCAAAGCGCTTGCTGAAGAATTATTCGGTACAAAAGACTCCATGATCCGCCTTGATATGAGCGAATACATGGAAAAACATAGCGTATCCAAACTGATTGGTTCACCTCCTGGCTACATCGGCCACGACGAAGCCGGACAGTTAACCGAAAAAGTGCGCAGAAACCCTTACAGCATTGTCTTGCTTGATGAAATCGAAAAAGCGCACCCTGACGTTATGCACATGTTCCTGCAAATCATGGAGGACGGCCGTTTAACAGACAGTCAAGGCCGCACAGTCAACTTCAAAAACACGGTATTGATTATGACAAGTAACGCCGGCACTGGCGACAGACGAACAACAGTCGGTTTCAACAAAGACGGCATTGAACAAGAAGTATCCATCCTTCAAGCTCTTAGCGACTACTTCAAGCCAGAATTCTTGAACCGTTTTGACAGCATCATCGAATTCAACAGCTTAACGAAAGAAAATCTAATCAAGATTGTCGACATTATGCTTGTTGAATTACACGACATGCTTACCGAAGAAGGCATCACTCTTGAAGTGCCGACAGAAGTAAAAGAAAAACTGGCAGCAATCGGCTACGACCCTAAATTTGGTGCCCGCCCATTGCGAAGAGCCATCCAAGAGCATCTTGAAGACAACATCGCCGACCACATGTACGAAGAGCCGGAAGCAAAACAGCTGAAAGCCGTACTCGAAGACGATACAATCAAAATTACGAAGAAATAACATGGAAAGCCGCAACATAATGTTGCGGTTTTTTGTTTTTGTGAATAAATGAGTCTTTGATGGAGCTCGCAC
>JBJFHH010000102.1:0-1525 GCA_051893475.1 Bacillus sp. (in: firmicutes)
CTTTTTTAGCTTCATTTTCTGTCTTTTATTGAACGAAAGGCCACTTTTATATCCCGAACCTTGGATAGCTATCTCAGTTTAATTGCAAAAAGCCGAGCCCTTACGCTCGACTTCTTGCAATGATGTTCGCTTATTGACTGCTTGTTTGCTGATCCAATGCTTTCAGCGCCGTTTTCAATATCTTGCCTGTGCGGTTTTTTGGAATTTCAGAAAGGAAGCTGACATAATCAGGCACCTTATATTCCGCCAAACGCTCACTGCAGTAGGAACGAATTTCTTCAGCTGTCAAATCCGGATTTTTTGATACGATATAGACGACAGTCTTCTCTCCGAAAACAGGGTCCGGTCTGCCGATGACGGAAGCCTCCACAACATCCGGGTGTTTATAAACCACCTCTTCAATTTCGCGCGGATAAATATTGAAGCCGCCGCGAATGACGAGATCCTTTTTACGGTCAACGATAAAGTGATAGCCATCTTCATCGTTATAAGCAAGGTCTCCTGTGTACAGCCAGCCGTCTTTGATGGTATTCGCTGTTTCTTCCGGCTTTTTATAATAGCCCTTCATCATGTTCGGACCGGTAAAAATAACCTCTCCGACCATATGCGGCGGACACTCATTGCCGTCTCCATCAACGACCTTTAAATCCACACCAGGAATGGCTGCACCGACAGAGCCGACCTTCTTCGGCCAATCGCGCGGGGTTGTCATAAGCATCACCGTGCTTTCAGTCAAGCCGTAGCCCTCTGAAATATCGACGCCGAATGATTGATTCGTTTTATGCAGCAGCTGCTCCGGAAGACTTGCGCCGCCACATCCTGCGACACGAAGCTGCGAGAAATCCATTTCATCCAGATTCGGATGTTGCGCAAACATCGCATACATCGTCGGCACGCCTAAAAATACGGTAATTTTATGTTCAGTTATAACCTTCAATGTTTCAACCGGATGGAAGCGTTCTTCCAAATAAATCGTTGAACCGTGCGCAATGGGAGCCAAAAATCCTTGCAGCTTCGCATAAGCATGGAACAGAGGAAGCACACAAAGAATGCGGTCTTCTGTCGTCAGTTTGTTCAAGACGGCAGCTGAGATGGTCATCCAATTCAGATTGGCATGCGTAATCATCGCTCCCTTCGGACTGCCAGTCGTGCCAGACGTATAAATGATTTGAGCGACAGATGAAGCAGCCACTTGCTGCGGCATGCTAATTGGCGATGGTGAAACAAGCGCCTCCCATGAAACATATTCCTCATCATCCGCGCCAAGGCAGAAAATTTGCTTCACTTGCTTAAAACCGGCCTTCGCTTGGTCTATCACCGGCTTCACAATCGATTCCATCAGCAAAAATTGTGATTCGGAATCATTGACGATATAGGTGATCTCCTTCTCTTTGAATGTCGGGTTAATCGGCACAACCGTTGCTCCATTAGCCAAAATCGCAAAGTAAGACACGATGTATTCCGGACGGTTCGTCATCATAAGCGAGACTTGAACGCCTTCTTTTACACCGATATTTTTCAGTCC
>JBJFHH010000102.1:1625-4739 GCA_051893475.1 Bacillus sp. (in: firmicutes)
TTTAATTCACGCTTACCTTTGTGCCTACTACGTCTTGACAAACTTTGGCGATGATATCTTCCGGAATGCGGAAGCTTAATGCTGAAGGATCCGCTTGAACAGCTGGAACAAGTTGCGGGATGTGAGCAGGGTCGATGTTAAAGTCAGCAAAGTCAGCCGGCAAATCAATTTCTTCCCTTAAATTGTTGATGATGGCAATACTGTCTGCTAACAATGTTTGAGGATCATCGGAGTTACTTTGAACACCGATTGCTTGCGAGAATTCTTTAATTTTCGGCAAATAGAGCTGAGGCAAATGAGTCATGACACTCGGCATTAATATCGCATTCGCAAGACCATGAGGAATGCCGTATTTCGCGCCCAATGTGTGGGCAAGATTGTGAATCGGAATCGCCGCCATTGCTAATTGGAAGCTTGTGATGGCCATTGTGCTCGCCTGTAGCATAATCGCGCGCGCCTTTACATCGGAGCCATTCTTCACAGCTGTTTTCAAGTTATTAACGATTAATTTCGCGGCATGAAGTGCAAAGGCATCAGACATCGTTGTCGATTTACCGGAAAAATAACCTTCAACCGCATGAGTTAACGCGTCCATTCCAGTGAATGCCGTTACTTTCGGAGGCAGTCCGACTGTTAAATCCGGATCAAGAATAGCGATATCTGAATTCAAATACGGATTCATCAAATTACATTTCACGCCAAGCAGCTCATTGTATACAACCGCAATCGATGAAACCTCAGCGCCAGTTCCTGCCGTTGTTGCAATCGAAATATGCGGAATGCCAAATGGCTGTGCCTCAGGTGAGGACTCAAGCAGATTGCCAGTAAGTGCCGCTTCAATATGATTGATTTTGCGGCTATAAGCCCATTTGATGGCCTTCGCTGTATCCAAGACGCTTCCTCCGCCGATTGCGATAATCGAATCGCCGTTGCACTCTTTAAAGTATTTGATTCCTTTGTTAATATTCGAAGATTTAGCATCTTGGTCAATGTCATCGAACACACCTGCCAATTGAATGCCGGGAACAATTTCAAAAATATTTCGGATTTTTTTCGTCAAACCGGCAGCTGTGATGCCTTTATCGGCATATAAGACCGGACGTGTGCCTCCTAAATCCTTAATCAAATCCGGCGTCAATATATGTGTGCCGGAACCGCTTTTAACAATAGTGCGATGGGCGAATTCAAAATATGAAGTAGTTTTCATACCATCTCTCCTAATCTAAATATTTTTTACACTATACAAAGTATATAAATTAGCAACAAGGTGGAAGATTCGACGTAGTCGCCAATTTTAAGTTTATAGTATAAGTGCAACTAGACCTTTTCCTGCGCCTTAACAGGCTTGCCAAAGGCAAGTTTTCTTTAAAAAATAAGGCCGAGCGCCGGACGCTGATGATTTTCCGCCGTCAAAGATGTTGTAATATTTTTCAGTTCCGTATATTCATTGAATACTTGAATGCCTAATTCGCGACCGATACCGCTTTGCTTATACCCGCCGAATGGTGCATCGTTTCGGAATACATGCCAATCATTAATCCAAACGGTTCCCGCTTTAATCTTTGTCGCGATTTCATTCGCCTTGTTCACATCACGGGACCAGACACCTCCGGAAAGCCCGTAAATCGTATCATTGGCAATTTCAATCGCTTCTGCTTCTGTCGAATATTTAATGACCGCCAAGACCGGACCGAAAATTTCCTCTCTAGCAATCTTCATATCATTTGTCACATCAGCAAAAATTGTCGGCTCGATAAAGTAGCCATTGTCAACTTCCGGACCGGATGCGCGCTTGCCTCCGCAAACCAATCTCGCACCTTCATCAATGCCAGATTGAATGTAGCCGAGAATTTTCTCCATTTGCGATTCGGAAATGACCGGACCCATGCCCGTTGCCGGATTTAACGGATTGCCAAGCTTGATTTTCTTCGATGTTTCTGCCAGTTGCTGAACGACTGTATCATAAATCGATTCGTGAACAAGCAAGCGTGTGCTCGCCTCGCACACTTGACCTGAATGGAAGAATACCCCCAGCAAAATGCCCGGTATCGCCAGCTCCAAATCAGCATCTGGAAGCACGATACATGGTGCTTTTCCGCCCAGTTCAAGTGTCACTTTTTTCAGCGTGCCTGCTGATTGCGCCATAATGCTTTTTCCAACTTCAGTCGAACCTGTAAAAGCAATTTTATCCACTTCAGGATGCGTAACCAATGCAGAGCCAACACTTGAGCCCGGTCCTGTTACGACATTCAGAACACCAGGCGGCAAGCCTGCTTCGACCGCCAGCTGTGCCAGCTTCAATGTACCAAGAGGTGTGTCGGATGCCGGCTTCACAACAATGGAGTTACCCATTGCAATCGCCGGAGCAATTTTCCACATCGCCAACACAAGCGGGAAGTTGAACGGCGTAATGGCACCGACAACCCCTAAAGGCTCGCGCACAAGCTGACTTCTGTTCGCGCCAAATGATTCAACAACCGGAAGCGTTTCAACAAAGTTATATTTCAAAGACATATTGGCTGTTTGATGCAGACAAAGAACCATTTGTCCGATATCAGCGCCTCCAAGCTTGCGCAAAGTCGCACCCGTGCTGATTCCTTCCAAATAAATCAGTTCTTGCGCGTGCTGTCTGATTTTCCCGGCAAACTGAAGCATGACCTTTGCCCGTTCAGCCTGTGTTTTTTTCGACCAAACACCTGATTCGAATACCTCTCTTGCATTCAAAACTGCCTGCTCGATATCTTCGGCAGACCCTTTCGCCACCTTTGCCACAACCTCAGACGTCGCCGGATTAATGACATCAATTAATTCACCGCTGGAACCCGGTACCCACTCACCGTTAATGAACTGCGCAAAAACTTGTACTTGCACATCTGTATTCATCGCATTTCCTCCTTTTTATTTTTACCAAAACAAAATAAAGCGCTTTCACCATCCTTCTGCTAAATGATCAAAGATTCGTATTCCGACTTCAATCAACTTCGTGTCCACACCACTATCATGCATGTATTGTGCCAAACTGATAGAAATAGAAAAATAAAACAAATATTTTCCTAAACTCGGACTGAATTCTAGCGAAAGATGGTGCTCGCGCTTCCATCGAATATTTATTTT
>JBJFHH010000102.1:4839-19930 GCA_051893475.1 Bacillus sp. (in: firmicutes)
TCGGACTGAATTCTAGCGAAAGATGGTGCTCGCGCTTCCATCGAATATTTATTTTGAGAAGGTTCCAATAAAATATTGGTACAAATTTAACTTTATGTGCCTGCTTTTCGGACAGTTTCAAATCCCGTCTGTTTGATTGTCATTCATTAGAAAAACCGTTATTGGTTTCTTGGGTGGGATGGCTTAGGACCGAGCATGTCAGGTATAAGGTTAGACAGCTATCTACTTTCGAAGTTATGCTTTCTTTGTACTCAAGCGCAAGCACCCCGTGCTGCTTGCGCTGGTGAACAATTCACTCTATTCAAACATTTGCACGCAATGCTTTTTTTAAAATCTTACCGGCTGCATTTCTCGGCAGCGCATCGACAAACTCTACAATTTTCGGTTTTTTATAAGAAGCCATTCTTTCCTGACAATAGGCAATGACTTCTTGCGCCGTCAGCTCAGCTCCTTCTTTTTTGGCAACGATCGCTTTCACAACCTCACCCCATGTTTCATCAGGCACTCCGATAACAGCACATTCCTGAATGTCTTGGTGCCCGTACAATATATTTTCAATTTCTACGGGATAAATATTTTCTCCGCCGCTAATGATCATGTCCTTCTTGCGGTCAACGACATAAATAAAGCCTTCATCATCCATGCGCACTAAATCGCCGCTATGAAACCAGCCGCCGCGAAATGCTTCTTCCGTTGCTTCCGGATTTTTATAATATTCCTTCATTAAGGTAGGTCCGCGATAGACGATTTCCCCAACCTCGCCAAGCGGGACATCATTCATTTGTTCATCTACGACTCGTACCTCAACATTGGCAATCGGTTTGCCGACAGACATATTTTTACGAATCGAATCCTCCGGAAGCAAGCATGTCGTAACCGGACTCATTTCACTTTGTCCGAAGGGATCGTATAATTTCGCATTCGGAAAGCATCTCAGAATCTTTTCCTTTAATAGAATCGGACTTGGCGCACTGCCGGCGTAGCAAGATTTTAAAGACGTTAAATCATAGTCATCGATATTTGGCACACTGACGAGCATATGCCACATTGTCGGCGCCATAAACATCGAATTGATTTTTTCCTTTTCAATTGTTTCCAATACAGCAGCCGGCTGAAATTGCGTATGAATAACCGTTGTGCCCTTTACCGGTGAAACAAGTGTCGACAGCGCAGCAATGTGAAATAACGGCGCGACAAGAAGCTGCTTATGACCATCATCCATATTGGCATACGATGCTCTATTCATCCCATTTATGCATAGATTTTGATGCGTCAGCACCGCACCTTTAGGCTGTTCCGTCGTACCAGATGTATAAATGATGGCACACTCACTGTAGCCATTCAGCTGTTCATTTGGAATATATTCATACGAATGATCGAAAATAGACGTATAGTTTAAACTCTCCGGCATCGTTGGATCGCCCACAACAACCATTCTTTCAAGCTTCGGACATTTATATAAAATGGATTCAATCATCTCTACGTATTGATGATTGACCAATAATAAACGACAATCAGAATGATCAATCATAAATGCCAATTCATCCGCATTCAGGCGGAAATTAAGAGGCACAGCCACTGCCCCTGTTAAAGCAGTCGCATAGAAGGTTTCAACGAAAGGCAAACCATTCAGCAGCAATAACCCGACCTTATCCTCGTAGTTAATACCGACATGCTGCATCCAACCAGCAAGATTCTCAATCTTTTTCTCCAGCTGTCCATATGTGAGGCGCTCATCACCAAATATAAACGCTTCTTTATTCGGCACCTGATGAGCTGCACGTTTAATAATTTCCCCAACCAAAAGCGAGTGTGATAATTGTAAATTGCTAGTTGTCATTGAAAAACCCCTCCAGATTGATAGTTTTTATACTACTCTATTTATTTCTAACAATCTCGTGGCAAAACCTTCTTTCAAACGCGTCTTTTCACCGCAATAATTGACAAACTTCTTGACTTTCTCGACATTTACACCATATTTACCCAATTGCTAGTTGTTTTGTCATACAGAAAAAAGCTCTCTGTTTATTAAAACGAAACTAAAGAAGTGGATTACTTAAAATAAAGGTTATATCCAAAGAAATAATCGAGCGGAAATTGATTGAGATTAAAAAAATATATATCGGGGATTTATCGATAAAGTGACATTTTTTTGCAATTTTTTAAATAAAATTCTATATTTAGTTATTTTTGTAATTTATAATGATTTTTATAAGGGGGGAGATAATAAATGATTTTTAAAAAGAAACTATCGTTATTATTAAGTTTGTTATTAACAGGGGTTATTTTAACAGCATGTGGCGACGATACTGAAAATGGCGGCAGCACAGGGGAAAGTTCATCAGATGGATTAGCTGCTAACATCGTAACAATCGCCACTGGCGGTGCATCAGGTCCATATAACATTATTGGAACAACATTAGCGGACATTTACACGACGGAGTATGATGTCAACTCTCGTACTCAAACGACAGGATCATCTGTAGAAAATTTAAACTTAATGGAACAAGGCAAAGTGGAAATGGCTTTTGTAATGAGTGACGCGTTATCACAGGCAATTAACGGTGAAGTTAGCTTTTCGAAGCCAATTGAAGGCGTTTCCACAATTGCTACACTTTATCCAAACGTAGTACAAATCATTGCAAAAGCAGATTCAGGTATTAAAACAATCGAAGACTTGAAAGGTAAGCGTGTAGCGGTAGGGGATCAAAACTCTGGTGTAGAAGTAAATGCACGTACATTGTTAAATGGCCACGGCATTACGTATGAAGACCTTAAAGTAGACTACTTAGGTTATGCTGAAGCAGCAGACGGCTTAAGTGCAGGAACACTTGATGCTGCGTTTTTAACGAGTGGTCTTCCGAATGCATCTGTTATGGAATTAGCTGAAACAATTGATATTGTATTAGTTACAGTTAGCCCGGAAAAAGTAAAAGAAATTGCAAAAGAGCATCCATATTTCATCTCTTATGAAATCGCTGCAGGTGTATATAGCAATGAGGAGCCTGTATTTACAGCGGCTGTACCAAATGCATTAGTTGTAAAAAATGATTTAAGTGAAGAGGATGTATATAAATTAACAAAAACATTTTTCGAGAGCTTACCTAAACTAGTAAACTCTCACCAAGCAGCTGCTGATATTTCTCTGGAAGGTGCTCAAGAAGGTATTATCGGTAACCTGCACCCAGGTGCAAAACGTTATTACGATGAGCAATAAAAAATTGTTCGGGAGTATAGGGGTTTTACTTATACTCCTAGCAATCTTTTTCATTCGTTTACCTGTTTTGGTGTTTGAGTTTTCTGATACTTCTCTTTTTTCCACATCTAAGCAGTTCGATATAGGTTGGATTCATTCCGTAGAAAAAGAAGAATGGATCGAACATTATGAAGTGAATCAGGATGAACTAATTTTAGTGAGCACAAAGTTTAAAACTTTTGGTGCGGGGGTCCCTTCTATTTCTGAAGATGTAGAGCTGATTGATGGTTATGTACAGATGAAAATCAATCAACCGTACAAAGAATTAAATCTTACTATTTCAGAAAATGTGGATAGTACGATTTATTTCGATGACAAGGAAATTAAAATCTATGACTATGGCGAGACGTATTCCACAGTCTTAATTTCAGTTAAAAAAATCTTCATATGGCAATACTTAGGAGGAGAATTTTTATGAGTGAAAATAATACAAAACAGCCGATCGTAGAAGAGATTTCAAATGAAGAAATTCAAAAAGTACTTGAGAAATATGATAGTGATGCGAAAGTAAGAAAATTTAATAACAAAAGTATCGTATTTTTAATAGGTTTTATGGGTGTTATGTTTTCTTTATTACATATATATGCGACATTTAATCCAATCCCGACATTAATAATGCGCAGTATTCATTTAATGTTTGCATTAGGATTAGTCTTTTTAATTTACCCGACATTTAAAAATCAGAATCGTTCAAAAATCCCTATTTATGATTGGATATTCTTTGCACTAAGCTTATCGTCATTTATGTATCTATTTCTTGAGTACGATAATCTTATGACGACGCGTGGCGGCATCCCAAATACAATGGATATTGTGATGGGGATTTTAACAGTTTTACTTGTACTAGAAGGTGCTAGACGAGTTACAGGTTTAATTTTACCGATTTTAGCCCTCATATTTTTAGCATATCCGTTCTTTAGTCATTTAGAGTTTTTACCACGTATTATGATGACACGTGAATTTGACATAGGGGATATTTTCGGTCAAATTTATACGAAAACAGAGGGATTATTCTCTACAGCGATTGGCGCTTCTGTTCAATATATTTTCTTATTCATTTTGTTCGGTGCGTTTCTTGGAAAATCTGGTATGGGCCAGTTCTTCAATGATTTATCATTAGCACTTGCGGGTCATCGACAAGGTGGTCCGGCGAAAGTAGCCGTTATTTCAAGTGCATTCATGGGAAGTATTAACGGTTCTGCTGTAGCAAATGTAGTAGGTACGGGTGCATTTACGATTCCATTAATGAAGAAGATTGGTTATGAAAAAAACTTTGCCGGTGCAGTTGAGGCAAGCTCATCAATTGGGGGACAGATTTTGCCGCCAGTAATGGGTGCAAGTGCATTTATCATGGCCGAAACGACGGGTATTTCGTACGGCACAATTGCATTAGCAGCAGCAATTCCAGCATTATTATTCTTTTTAGGCTCTCTAGCTCAGGTTCACTTTAGAGCAGGGCGTTCAAACTTAAAGGGTATTCCAAAGCCAGATCTTCCACGTATTAAAGAAGTACTAAAAGAGGGCGGACATTTAATGATTCCTCTAGTTGCTTTAGTGTGGATGCTTGGTTCAGGGATTCCTGTAGCGAATACGGCATTTTATACAATTTTAATAACAATTGCGGTGTCATGGTTAAGAAAAAGTACACGTATGGGCTTAAAGGATATTATTACTGCACTTGAAGAAGGTACACGACAATCTCTTTCAACCATTGTTGCGTGTGGTGTTGTAGGGATTATCATTGCAGTCGTGAACTTAACAAGCTTTGGTTCTACATTAACAGCAGCGATTACTCAAGTAGGTGCAGGTTCATTATTCTTAACACTATTCTTAACAATGATTGCATCTATTATTTTAGGGATGGGATTACCGTCTATTCCAGCGTATATTATTACAGCTACTATGGCAGCTCCAGCATTAGCTGAATTTGGTTTACCAATTTTAGTAGCCCATTTATTCGTATTTTACTATGGTATTTTCGCGAACATTACACCACCTGTAGCATTAGCTTCATTTGCAGCAGCTGGTTTATCAGGCGGAAATGCGATGCGTACAAGCTTTATCTCCGTACGTTTAGCAATTGCAGGATTTATCGTACCGTTCCTATTTGTTTACCAGCCAGCATTATTAATGGTTGATACGACAAATGTCGCTACGAATGCTGTAGATTTCCCAATGGCTTCGATTGGCTCGATTATACTTGTGTCCATTATTGCGATTATTGGTATAGTAGGTCTAAGCGCGGCGATTGAAGGATACTTTTCAACGAACTTACTTGTAGTAGAACGTATCATTTTAGGTGCAGCATCTTTAGGTATGATTATTCCGGAGACGTATTCAACGATCATTGGAACGATTGTTGTTGCAGTAATATTTATTATTAATTTCTATAAAAATAAGAAAGAATCTAATAAAGTCATAGTAAATATATGAAATAAAAAGATCCGTTAACAGAACAAAGGAGATAGCCCCAAAAAGGATGCTATCTCTCTTTTCCCTTGATCATTATAAAGTCTGGAATCTATTTCATTTCTTTTCCTTCTGAATATGATCAAGCTTTTCTTCTATGCGGTCTAGTTGTGCTTTCTTTTGTTTAGATGCACGCCAAAAATAAATGATGATTGCGATAAAAAGGATCGGTATCGCTAAAGCTATTAATTGAAATAAAACATCTCCCATATTTACGCTAGTATCCATATAGTCTCCCTCAATCTTTTTCGCCGTTTTATAGTAAACCAATCCATTTCCAATACGTTGCCGAGAACAACAAAATCAATAGGAAGCCGGCAACAGTAAGCGGAATTCCAGATTTCAGGAAGTCCTTTGCTGTGAAGGTGCCTGTACCGTATGCGAGCATGTTTTGCGGCGCATTGACCGGCAACAGGAATCCGAAGCTGATGACAAATTGCTGAATAATGATTAAGCCGATTGTATCAAAATCGCCGCTCATCGTTGTTGCCAGAGCGATAAAAATCGGGATTAAGGCCGATGCCAAGCTTGTTGCGCTGGCAAAGCCTAAGTGAATGATAATATTAAAAGCCGATAATAATGCGATCAGACCAAGTATCGGCATACCTTCTATGCCCAATAAATCAAAGAAGCCGTTAGCCAGCCAAGTAGCCGCTTCTGTAGATAACAAAATCGTTCCTAACGAAATACCGACTGCAAAAACGATGATGGTGCCCCATGGAATTGTCTTTTCCGCTTGTGCCCAATCAAAAACCCCGATTTTAGGCGTCAGCATAACCGCAACAGCAATTAGCGTTACTGTCGTTGTATCGATGTTATGGACAAATCCTTCTGTTGACCAGAAAAATAACAGCAGCAGTGAAATGCCGATTAATCGTTTTTCTACATTGGTTAATGCGCCGAGCTCATCCAGCTGTTTTTTCACGAGATTTTGCCCGTTTGCAATTTCATTTGTTTCAGGAGGAATCACTTTTAACATTATGAAGTAGAGTAAAATGGACATGATGACAGACCAAGGCGCCGCGTATAAAAACCATTCTCCCCACGAAATCGTAACGCCGAACTTTTCTTCAATGAAGCCGAGAGCGACCATATTTTGAGCAGCCGCGGTTTTAATGCCAACATTCCAAATCGAAATCGATTGCGCAGCCGTAATAATGAGCAGCGCCCCCAGTTTGCTTGTTTTCGCCATTCCGAATGCCGCAACCATCCCTAGCAGAATCGGAACAAGGGCCCCGCCTCTGGCAGTAGCACTTGGAACAAATAAAGCTAAGATAAATGAAACGAGAATCGCACCAACAACAATTGCCTTCGTTTTCGAGCCTACTCTGGCAAGAATAACAAGTGCAATCCTTTTATGTAGATTAGTAGCCTGCATAGCCGCAGCGATGAACAATGCACCCGCAACAAGCATAACAGCCGAATTGCTGAAGCCGGCCAATGCCATTTTCAATGCCGCCCCTGTGCCGAGTGTCGCTGTCGGATCTTCAAGCGTAGGACCCATCCCGAGAATGACAGCAATTAAGCCAATAATCATTGCCGAGCTTACAGGATAAGAAACGGCCTCGGACATCCATAAAATAATCGCGAATACTAAGATGGCCAATGCCCGATGGCCGATTTCAGGGAGTGTTTCAGGAGTCGGTAATAACAGAATTATCACCATCGCTGCCGTAGCAGCAAAAAGCCAAAGGAATTTTCTCTCTTTCTTTGCTTCTGTCGCATTCATCTTTATTTCCCCCTTTGCAAAACTTGTGAAGTATTTCATCTACAATTATATCTGGAAATTAATAGATAAAAACGACACAATGTTACAATATTCTGTATATTTACCAACAAATCTATTCACACTTTGCGGAATGCAGGACTTTTATCGTTTTCCTAAAAGAAAAAAATCCCTCAACCAACATCCGATTGAGAGATTTTCCTTATTCGCTAATATACATTGCCTGGCTGCCCATTTGAATCCAAGCCGCTTCAAAATCGGCGCGGTTCAGCGCAATATTTGTCTCCGATTTCAACGGATCATTGACATACACATAGTTTTCATCATAGCCGGTCATGACGACGCTATGCTGACGATATGTCACTTGCATCGAACCGGCTTTCGTTTCCCATGTCAGAAACTGATTGTCAGGCAATTCCTGAAAGCGGGCATTTGTCAGCACCCAAACCGGATTGCCGTCTTCAAGCGCGGCATATAGAGCTTCCGGTTCTTCACCGCTCAAATTTTTCACCTTCCAAAACGAAGCATATTTTCTGGCCAGCTTCACAATTGGCTCGACATATACGCCTAAACCATCTTCATCGAGCGTATCCATTGCACCGACAAAGCCGTCATGCATATTTCCTTTGTAGCCGTTGCTTTCAAACGGCTCATAAACGATTTCATCAGCCAATTCCATTTTGTCGACATCATAGCCTCTGTATTGCAAAATCATCGCCAAGCTCGTAATTTCACAGCCTCTTGGCAGTTCCGGATATTGCAGCACGAGCGGAACATTTTCTAGTTGCACACTCCCTGCTAATTCACGATCTGTCAGAAAGCCGCATCCTGATAATAGCGTCACGGCCATCATCAGCAACAATAATTTTTTTCTCATATAAAGCCCTTTATACCCCTAATTTATTTATTATATGGCGAATCTGTTCAATTGAAATTTTACCATATAAATCATTATTTTCCCTGGCGCTTCTTCCAATGTGAAAAGATTTCCCATTCGTCAATGATTTCATTGACGCAATGTTTCCCTCGGTAACCCCGCCGCCAATTAATATTTCAACAGAAGAATCAGCCTTGCGAACCAACTGCTGTAATCTTGCACTGCGTTCATTCAAATCGCCATATCCGCCCGATGTCAAAATCGTATTAATTGCAGGATATTCCATGATCAGCCGCAATCCTTCTTCCAAATTAGTCAATTCATCAAAGGCCCGATGAAAAGTGACATTTAGACCTTTACTCGCATGAAGCAATTTCTCCAGCATCTTCACGTCAATGCTTTGACTTTGATTCAAGCAGCCGAACACAATACCGTCCGCGCCAATTTCCTTGACGGCTTCAATATCATACTTCATTACTTCGAGGTCATAAGAAGAATAACAAAAGCTACTACTTTTTGGTCGAATCATGACTCGAATCGGCACTGAAACGGCCTCGACACATTGCTCAATCATCCCGATACTCGGGGTCAATCCGCCCTCTGACAAAGCACTCACCAATTCAATCCGATCAGCGCCCGCCTTTTCAATCGCTATACAATCTTCCACACTCATTGCAATAACTTCAAGCATTTCCTCCACCTCAACATCTATATAAAAATAATTGTAATATTTATTAACTGACTATTAATCACTTACCCTTTTCAATAATTATTATCTCAATATATATCTTATCATTAATAACATCTTTTTCGAATTATTTTATTAAAAAGGGTTATTGTTTTGTGCACCGGGTATATATAAGTAACGGGATGATAAAACATTCCGTTGATGATAAAACGGTGGTCGGTTGCTTAATATAACAGCATTACACCTTGTAAAGAAAGGGTGTAACAAGAAAGTATGTTAAAAGCAAACACGTTAACATCTGTATGTGACAAAACCGTTTGATGAACGTTCCGGCGTTCTGGAGTGAAACAATTTGTTATAACGATCGGGAGAACGATTCGTTTAAACGAGGGGTATTCGAACCTAAAAACGTTATAACAAATAGGAACGTGAATCAAAACAATCGGCAGTTTAAGAACAGTTAATTAACATAATTAGGCTGCTTCCAGTAGTGAACGTTTTGAGTACAGAAGGATGCACTAACTGATTATTAAAGAGGGTGTCGCGAAAATAAGCACACAAGACTCTAATAAAGAAAGAAAGCAACCTGCCACCCATTCATACCGAATAAAGAGTAAGGCTTCCAAGCAAAGGAAGCCTTATTATTTTGCCTTCAAAAAATCACGACTTGTAAAAAAAACAGCATACACATATGATAGAGACACCAACATTTTACTAGGAGGACATATGCTACAAAAGTTCGGCTTTTCTCAATATGAAAGCAAAGTATACGAGGTTCTTGTCTCGAGCGAGCAGCCCATCGATGTAAACATGATTGCCAAGCATTCCGGTGTTCCGAAAGCAAAAATATACGAGGTTCTTGCGCGCATGGTTGAAAAAGGCATGATTATGGAGGCCGTTTCAGAAAAGAAAAAGATGTATACTGCCCTGCCGCTCAATCAAGCTGTACAACGTCTGACAGCAGAATTTCAGGCTAATATTGAAGAGTTTAAAACGAAGACATCTAAGCGAACCTTTCGCGATGACCGTGTATGGAGTTTCAAAGTTCAAGCAACAATTATGATGCAAATGAAGCAGCTCATGGAGGAAGCGGAAAAATCAATTCGCTTCTCTGCCTGGAACGATGATTTCGCTGTTTATTTGCCTTTATTGAAAGAGAAAGAAGCAAAAGGCGTTGATGTGAAGGTGCACATCGTCGGTGAAACGCAAGCGGATTTGAAGGAAACACATTATTTTATCCCGACGGAGGAAGATGTTTTTCTGGAGCGTTTCCAATTGTTGATTGTCGATGATCAAGAAATTATTTTCGCAACGAATGAGGACGAATCCTGGCAAGCCATCCGGACGATGTCTACCCCTTTTGTTAAAATATTCGCCGAGTTTTTCTACCATGACGTCGTTTTAACAAAAATTTTAAGCAAATATAGCGATACACTCATGAGTGATCCGGAAATTAAAAATACCGTGACAAAATTGCGGTTTTAGCTCGCACAAAAGCCCATGGAAAAATTTTTCTGCGGGCTTTTATTCTTGAATTGAGCAGGTTCACTACACAATTCAGCCACTTTCCTAATTAATCAATCCACTTCCGAGATTAATTCGTCCGCTTTTTAAATTAATCAAGCCGACAACCATTTTCTCAATCTAGGTCTTGAAATCTCCCTCTATTTCAGTTAGCATTGAAAGGGTGATTTTTTACTACAGCAGTGGTAAAAGAAAAAAGGAGCGGATATTCACATGAATTTTAAAGTATACATCTTGGCTATTGCCGTTTTTGTAGTAGGTGTGGTTGAGCTGATGGTGGGCGGGATTTTGCCGCTTATTGCAGCTGACCTGAACGTGTCAATCAGCACCGCCGGACAGTTAATCACTGTCTTCGCCCTTGTGCTGGCAATCGCAACACCGACAACCTTGGCAGCAACTGCAAAAATTGAACGCAAAAAGCTATATTTATCAGCATTGTTTATGTTCTTTATTGGAAATATCCTATCATATTTCAGTCCAAACTTTACGATGATGATGGTTGCCCGTGTCTTTACGGCAACTGCAGCAGCCTTGTTGATTATCCTGTCACTGACGATTTCAGCTAAAATCGTTAAGCCTGGTTTCCAAGCAAGAGCAATCGGTCTGATCACAATGGGGATTAGTGCTTCACTGGTGCTTGGTGTACCGGTTGGTGTCATGATTGCCGATGCAGTCGGCTGGCGCATTCTCTTCTTAATTATTGCGCTATTGACGCTTGTTTCGATGCTTGTCATTTATCGTTACTTGGATCCGATTCAGCCGGAAAAAATGGTGCCGTTGCGCCAGCAGTTTGCTTCCTTGAAAAGCAGCAAAATTGTCAGCGCGCATCTTGTGACAGTTTTCATGCTGGCTGGTCACTATATGATCTATGCGTATTTCACGCCGTTTTTACAAGAAACGATGTCTTTAAGTGCCTCATGGATTAGCGCTGCATATTTAATATTCGGTATTTCCGCTGTTATCGGCGGAGGTTTCGGAGGCATTTTATCAGACAAACTTGGTACGAAAAAAAGTATTTTATTGATTGTCGGCATATTTGTCTTAACATTGCTTGTCTTGCCGCTTTCAACAAACATGCCTTTACTGTTCATTCCGGTTTTAATCATTTGGGGCGCGCTGAGCTGGGCCTTAAGCCCTCCGCAGCAAAGCTACCTGATTGCGACGGCACCGGAATCAGCGGAGATTCAGCAAAGCTTCAACACTTCTGCCCTGCAAATCGGCATTGCGCTCGGTTCAGCATTAGGGGGAATCGTTATTGAAGTCGCGCCGGTTTCCAACACTGCCTATTTCGGAAGTGCGGTAGTAGCAATTGGTTTCCTTTGTGCGGTTTACTCAATTACACGACCGGTTAAAGGAACGCAAACAAAAACTTCTCAAAAACAGGCAAGCTGAGGGGAAACCATTACTGGTCCTCTTGTTTGGTCCAGACTTCCTGAGTTATGTAAAAAAGGTCAGTCCTCGATACGAGGAACTGACCTTTTATTCTTTCACAGCCTTCAACAAACGCAAGCCGTTCAATATAACTAAAATCGTACTGCCTTCATGGCCGATAACCCCATACGGTAAGCTGATAACCTGCAAGAAGTTTGAGCAGATCAGCAAGGTGATGACCACTATGGAGAAAATAACGTTTTGCTTAATAATTTTATTCATCTTTCTTGAAAGAACTACCGCTTCAGCAATTAAAGAAAGATTATTTTTCATTAATACGACATCCGCTGTTTCGAGCGCGACATCGGTTCCCTCACCCATCGCGATGCCGATTGATGCGGTTGCCAATGCCGGCGCATCATTAATGCCGTCGCCGACCATCGCCACTGTTCCGTACTTTTCCTTCAACTTCTTAATTTCTTCAACCTTCGTCTCCGGCAAGCATTCGGCAACAAAACCGTCAATGTGACTCTCTGAAGCAATCGCCTGCGCTGTCGCCTTACCGTCACCTGTCAGCATGAACGTATACACACCGACTGATTTCAGTTTTTCAATCGCGGCAATCGTTTCCTGACGCACCATGTCCTTCAGCGTAATCAAACCGGCAATCCCTCGATCATCGCGAACAAATACAATCGTTTTCCCTTCTGCTGCAAGCTTTCCGGCAATGCCATCCTGGAATTGCATCGCTTCCTCCGCTCCGACAAAATCTTTTTTGCCGACTTTCCACTGCTTTCCGTCCAATATTGCCTGAGCCCCATGACCAGAAATATCTTCTGAAGAATCAGGCTGAATGAACGGCAGCTCCGTATGCTCAGCAGCATATTTGACAATCGATTGCGCTAACGGATGATTCGAATATTTCTCAACAGACGCAACATGTTGAAGAAAAGCTTCCTTCGTTAAATCCTCTCGATACAAAACATCCGTTACCTCAGGTTTCCCTTTCGTCAACGTTCCGGTTTTATCAAGAGCAATCGCTTTTAGATTACCTAAGTTCTCCAAATGAATGCCGCCCTTAAAAAGGATACCGCGGCGGGCGCCGTTAGAAATCGCCGATAAAGTAGCCGGCATAATCGAAGCCGCCAATGCACACGGCGATGCTACAACAAGAAGCACCATCGCACGATAAATCGTTTCATTCCAGCTCCAGCCAAGCGCATAGTGAGGCAAAAACATCATAATTGCCACAAAAATCAATACACCATTTACATAGGCCCCTTCAAATTTTTCAATGAACAGCTGTGAAGGTGATTTTTCACTTTGAGCTGATTGAACGAGTTGAATGATTTTCTGGAATAACGTTTCTTCCTGACCTTTTGTAATTTCGACCGTAATCGTACCTCTTAAATTCACCGTTCCCGCAAATACTTCGTCCTCAATTTGCTTGATAACAGGAATTGGCTCCCCTGTAATCGCTGATTCATCAATATTTGTCGAACCTTTGACAATCACTCCGTCTGACGGCACCCGCTCACCGGCCTTTATTAAAACGATATCGCCGACTTGCAGATCAGCCACTGCCACAACGGTTTCCTTTCCGTCCGCATCTAGTTTCACCGCTTCTTCCGGCTGCAAATCCATCAGAGCGGAAATCTCCCTGTGACTCTTATTCATCGTGTACGTCTCAAGCGCACCGCTTAAGGCAAAAATGAAAATTAAAATAGCACCTTCTGTCCAATAACCAATAATTGCAGAACCGACAGCCGCCAAAATCATGAGAATTTCGACGTTCAGTTTCTTATTCTCAATCGTCGCTTTTATGCCTTCCTTTGCTTTCGCATATCCACCGATTGCAAAAGCTAATAAAAAAGTAATGATTGACCATGTTTCTATTTTGTTCTCGGACAACAACCATGCGACTAAAATCAGCACACCGCTCAATAACGCTGCAATCAATTCGGCATGTTCGCGTATTTTTCCCCAACGGGAATGTAAAACTTCTGCTGATGCATTCATAGCAGTCCCCCCCTTTTTCTATAAATCATTCTCTATTTAAGATTCATTTATTTCTCTATTTTTTATCTAAATTAACCATAACAAAGAAAAACACCACAGTCAATCTAATTGATAAAATTAATTTCTAATTGAGAATGAGTTTTAATTACATTCAATTTTCATCATAAATAAACAATTCGCACTCGATAATAATTATCATTTGCACATCTGTCATTTTAGCCTTTCAATATGGAAAGATAATTGTCAGATGAATCCATAGCAGTTTTCATTCGTATTCATTAAAATAGGAATGTAGCTCTTATGCATACTAAGAAAAATGTCATATATATTACGAGGGAAATAAATGTTTAAACTTTTACGTAAGCTATTAAAATTATTATTGATTGCGGCGATTTTAGTCGGTGCATTTATCGGACTGACCGGCTATTTCAAATATAAAGAAGCCATTGAAGCTGTTCCAATTGAAGAAAAGGTCGCTTCCATTCGAGACAGCAGCAATTATACACCGTTAGATGAAATATCGGCTGATTTCACCGATGCGATTGTTGCGATTGAAGATCATCGCTTTTACGAGCACGGTGCTGTTGATTTCATTGCATTAGCCCGCGCTACCTTTATTAATCTGCGCGAAAAACAGGTGTTGCAGGGCGGAAGCACGTTGACTCAGCAAGTTGCCAAAAATATATACTTTGAAAACGATCAAAACTTTGTTCGGAAAGTAGCCGAACTCTTTGTGGCCTTTAATCTTGAAAAAATATATACAAAAGACGAAATTCTCGAACTGTACGTCAATGTCATCTATTACGGTGACGGCAACTACGGCATTAAAGAAGCAAGCGAAAATTATTTCGGCAAGCTTCCTTCTGAGCTGACTTACGATGAAGCAACACTTCTCGCCGGATTGCCGCAAGCGCCAAGCGCCTATGCATTAAGCACCAATTATGAGCGTGCTAAAGCAAGACAAGTAGAAGTCATCGAGGCTTTAACGGAATATCGGAATTAGAAAGAAGAGCAGTCTGAACACCCTGAAATACAGCGGTGAATCAGCCTGCTCTTTTTCACATAAATTGGACGAATTACCCATCAAAATTCATATTGAAATAATGATAAGAGAGGAGTAATATTTGTATGTTCAAATATTTGAATGTACAAATACAAGGA
>JBJFHH010000102.1:20030-22204 GCA_051893475.1 Bacillus sp. (in: firmicutes)
ATAAGAGAGGAGTAATATTTGTATGTTCAAATATTTGAATGTACAAATACAAGGAGATGATAGACTTTGTTTAAAAATCGGTTTAATAACTACACTGCCGATATGTTTAAGAAAGACTTGCTTTCCGGTGTAATTGTAGGTGTAATCGCGATTCCGCTTGGTATGGCCTTTGCCATCGCTTCAGGTGTGAAACCTGAGTACGGGATTTACACAACAATTATCGCCGGTATTTTAGTGTCCATTTTTGGCGGATCAAGCTTCCAAATTTCCGGACCGACAGGCGCATTCATTCCGCTTCTATTCGGCATTGTAGCTACATATGGCTATGAAGGTCTTTTAATTGCCGGATTTATGGCTGGTATTATGCTTATTTTAATGGGTGTCTTTAAATTAGGCGGACTGATTAAATTTATTCCCCGTCCTGTGACAATCGGTTTCACGACTGGTATTGCTGTCACCATTTTCGCTGGGCAAATTTCGAAGTTCCTAGGTCTGGACGGTGTTGCCAGCAAGGAATATTTCCATGAAACGATACATGAAATCATTACTCATTTTTCTACAATTGATATTTACAGCATCATCACTGCTGTCATTTGCTTGGCGACAATTATACTGACACCAAAATTTGCTCCAAAGGTGCCTGGCGCCATTATCGGGATTATTATTTCAACTGTATTTGCTCTTATCTTTTTCCCGGGCAAAGTCGCTACAATCGGATCAGCTTACGGTGATATTCCGAGCTCATTGCCTTCGTTCTCATTTTTTGATGTAACATTTAGCGAAGTCATTCTATTAATGCGCCCTGCATTTACGATTGCGATGCTTTGCGCGATTGAATCATTGCTTTCTGCTGTTGTAGCCGACGGCATGACAAGCACTCGTCACAACAGTAACAGAGAGCTGATTGGTCAAGGGATTGCGAACATGGTAACACCGCTATTCGGCGGTATTCCGGCAACAGGTGCGATTGCCCGTACAGCGACTAATATTAAAACAGGTGCACAAACTCGGATGGCCGGTGTCATTCACGGGATTGTCGTCCTGCTGACATTAGTCATCTTAGCTCCATATGCTTCTAACATTCCGTTGGCAAGTATGGCGCCGGTGCTGATGGTAGTTGCTTGGAACATGAGCGAACGCAAAGAATTTACGCATATTTTAAAAACAAAAACAGGCGACTCGATCGTTCTGCTTCTGACATTCCTGCTGACTGTATTCGTCAACTTGACTGTCGCTGTAGAAATCGGTCTGCTGCTTGCTGTCATTCTGTTCGTTAAACGTATGAGCGAAGTATTCCGAGTTAACACAGTACTTCCTGACTTCAATGACGAAAAAGGAAAAATTTCGCCAGCAGCCGTTTCAAAATCTCACTTCTGTCCGCAAATCAGCATGTTTGAAATAGAGGGCTCCCTCTTCTTCGGCGCGGCAGAAACATTTGTTTATTATGTATTGGACTCTGTCCACTATAAGCCAAAGGTTGTCATTCTAAAAATGAACAAACTGATTCATTTGGATACAACCGGTGAAAATAATTTAAAAAATATCGTCAAGCAGCTGAGAAAAAACGATTGCCAAATTCTGATTTCCGGTTTACAGGGACAGCCATTGGAAATGATTAAACTGACAAGACTTTATGATGAAATTGGCGAACAATATTTCTTTAAAGACTCACAATCAGCAATTAATTACGGTATTACCCAAATTTCATGTGACGTTTGCCAAGGCTGCAATCATTTTGCTTTCCAAGAATGTCATGCTTTATCATCAAATACAAAAACTGACTCAATCTCAGATACGGAGGCAGTATCATGAACCTAGAAATGCAGCAGTTCAAAGCCGATTTCTTTAAGGCGCTTTCCCATCCATTGCGTATTCGCATTTTGGAGTTGCTCGCAGAAGGCGATAAAAACGTCAATGAACTGCAAAGCATAATAGGAAGCGAAGGATCGGCTGTTTCCCAGCAACTCATGGTATTACGCAGCAAAAATATCGTATCGGGAAAAAAAGACGGCAACAAAGTCGTTTACACCCTGCGTGACCCGATGATCCTCGAATTGCTCGAAGTAGCTAAAAAAATCTTCAGCAATCATTTAATCGATACGATTAATATGCTTGATTCAGTTCGAGAAAACTGACAACAGGCAGAGAATTTCTATTCTCTGCCTGTTTTTTTA
>JBJFHH010000102.1:22304-51248 GCA_051893475.1 Bacillus sp. (in: firmicutes)
AGTTCGAGAAAACTGACAACAGGCAGAGAATTTCTATTCTCTGCCTGTTTTTTTACAATTCTTTTTTCGCTATTGGCTATACCCTAACCGCTCAGAAATTTGCTTTCCAATCGTAATCATCCGCTTATGAAGCTGCTCAAGCCGCTCCTCTGTCATCCGAATCGTCGGCCCGGAAATACTGACTGCCGAAACTACTTTACCGGTATGATCGAAAATCGGTACTGCAATGCAGGTGATGCCGAGCTCATTTTCCTCTAAATCGAGTGCATAACCTTTTTGGCGGACCTGCTCCAGCTCCATCATAAACACATCTTTATCGGTAATCGTATGAATCGTATGTACGGGCATCCCTTTCCGCTCAAGAATGCTTTCAATGACATTGTCCGGCAGTTGTGCGAGAATTGCCTTTCCGACAGATGTGCAGTGCATCGGAGCGCGCTTGCCAACCTTTGAATGCATCCGCAGCAATTCATTTCCCTCAAGCTTCTCGATATATACAACTTCACCTTGATCATACACAACCAAATGGACAACCTCGTTCGTCTCATTCTCAAGCTCCTGCAGAAATGGCCTAGCCTCACCCCGTAAATCGATTGACTCGAGCAGCTTTGAACTGATTTCAAGAAACTTATAGCCGAGCTTGTAGCGTCCTGTATCTGTATCCTGCTCGACATAGCCGTATTGCACAAGCGTTGACAAAATGCGGTACACCGAGCTTTTATTAATATCTATTTGATTAGCAATTTCCGTAACACCCAAGCCGCCCTTTTTTAGGCTGAGCATCGTAATAATATCCAGCGCCCTGCTGACGGATTTCACCATATTTTCTCTTGTCAAAATTTCACCACCGCTCACCGAATAATCTAACCATTCTAAATATTATACCATCATAATGAAGGATTAAGAAAGGCTGACTCAAAAAGCAATGTTTTCAAGCCAGCCTCTGTTTCTTCGATTATTGTTTTACGGCAAATTTCTCCTTCGCTTCAATGCGGCGGCGATGAAGAATTGGCTCTGTATAACCATTCGGCTGATCATAGCCTAATAAAACCAAGTCGCGTGCTGCTTGGAAAGCAACCGAATGATCATAGTTCGGGCTCATCGGATAATACGCCTCATCACCCGCGTTTTGCTCATCAACAAGGATGGCCATACGCTTCAATGATTCCTCAATTTGCTCCTCCGTTAAAATGCCGTGGTGCAGCCAGTTCGCTAAAATTTGACTGGAAATACGCAACGTTGCACGGTCTTCCATAAGCGCGACATTATAAATATCCGGAACCTTCGAGCAGCCGATCCCTTGCTCTACCCAGCGAACAACATAGCCTAAAATACTTTGAGCGTTATTATCCAGTTCTTCTTGAATCTCTTCCTTGCTCCAATTTGGATTTTCCGCTAAAGGAACGTTTAGGATTGCATCAAGCTGAGACGCAGATTGCTTCGCCAATTCATCTTGCACATCCGGCACATTCAATTGGTGGTAATGAAGTGCATGCAATGTTGCTGCTGTATTTGACGGAACCCATGCCGTGTTCGCGCCTGCTTTCAAATGACCGATTTTTTGCTCCATCATTTCCGCCATCAAGTCTGGCATTGCCCACATGCCTTTTCCGATTTGAGCACGGCCTTTAAAGCCTGTATCCAACCCGGTAAATACATTCGCTCTCTCATATGCCTGCAGCCATTGCGATGCTTTCATTTCATTTTTGCGAATCATAGCGCCCGCTTCCATCGATGTATGAATTTCATCGCCAGTCCGATCCAAGAAGCCTGTATTGATGAAAACAACACGATCTTTTACTTCACGGATACATGCCTTCAAGTTAACAGAAGTGCGGCGCTCCTCATCCATTACGCCTATTTTCAGCGTATGGCGCTCCAATCCAAGCATATCTTCCACTCGGTTGAAGAGCGTATTGGCAAACGCAACCTCTTGCGGACCATGCATTTTCGGCTTAACAATATAAATAGAGCCTTTGGATGTATTGCTGTATGTCGCATTGCCAAGCAACGTGTGCTTCGCGATCAAGCTTGTAATGACACCATCCATAATGCCTTCTTGTACTTCATTTCCTTGCGCATCCAAAATCGCACTGTTCGTCATTAAGTGACCGACATTACGGACAAACATTAACGCACGGCCGTTTAAGGAGAACTCTCCACCGTTAACCGCATTGTACTGACGATCAGGGTTCAGTGTTCTTGTCACTTCTTTGTTGCCCTTCGTAAACGTCGCCGCCAAATCACCTTTCATTAAACCTAGCCAGTTACGATATACTTCCACTTTATCTTCTGCATCAACAGCCGCAACGGAATCCTCACAGTCCATAATGGCTGTAAGCGCTGATTCTACTAAAATATCTTTCACACCGGCATCGTCATCTTTGCCGATTGGATGATTGCGGTCGATTTGAATTTCGAAATGCAAGCCGTTATTTTCGAATAAAATGGAGGACGGCTCTTCTGTTGTGCCTTGATAACCGGCAAGCTTCTCCGGATTCACTAACCCGACAACATTGCCATTATTTAAAGTAACCGCCAATTTTCCCTCTTCAATACAATAGCTTATTGCATCTCTATGTGATGATCCTTCTTCTAGCGCCACTGCTTGGTCAAGGAAGTTTCTCGCAAACGCAATAACCTTCGCCCCGCGTACAGCGTTATATCCGCCGGCACGCTCGGCACCATCTTCCTCGCTGATAGCATTTGTACCGTAAAGCGCATCGTATAAGCTTCCCCAACGAGCATTTGCCGCATTGATGGCATAGCGGGCATTGTTAACCGGCACAACTAATTGCGGTCCAGCTTGCAAAGCAATTTCCTCGTCAACATTTTCCGTGCCGATTTTGAAATCTTCTCCTTCTTCCTCTAAATAACCGATGCTTGTTAAAAATGCTTTGTATGATTCAAGTTCGATTTTCCCGCCATTTTCTTTATGATAGGCATTTATTTTAGCCTGCAGCTCGTCACGCTCTGCAAGCAATTGTTTATTGATTGGGGTTAAATCTGTAATGATCGCTTCAAAGTCTGCCCAAAACTGCTCTTCTTTCACGCCGCTTCCTGGTATCACTTCATTGTTTACGAAGCTGTACAGCTCCTCTGCTACTTGTAACTGACCTGCTTTTACGTAATTGCTCATTTCTAAATCCTCCCCTTGTTATATGTTTGTTATTACAGAACAGCGTTTCTTTATCTTTACAAAAAAATAAAGCCTCACCGCGTTTCGTAATAACAAACAACGTTTCTGATTTGTTTGAAAAAAATATAACTTCTTCCAAAATTTATAAATCCATATACTCATTAAAACACCCTCATACTGATTTTTCAATTACTTTTTTGAATTTTTAATCATTTCGAGTTTTTATTAAAGTTCAATAGGATGATCTTGATGATATCCTCCCTCTTTCCTTTTACCTGTTTTTCCATCCTTTAAAGGAAAACCTCGCTGAATGCTGAATAGATTTCTTTATAATCTAAATTAAAATGAGGGGGAAATATATGAAGAGAAAATGGGGAAGCTGGATAGCAGCAATGGCCATGCTTCTAATTATTATGGGATTTAGTCAGTCTACGCAGGCTGAGGTCACTGGAAATGTAGAATTAGATGAATCGATCAGACAGATTGTGGAGCAGAAGCTAGCTGGTGGAGAGGCTAGTATTTCCATTAGAAACAGGGCTAGCGGAGAGTTACTCTATGACTATAACGGAGAGACATCTATCAAACCAGCCTCTAATATGAAACTGATCACTACAGCTGCGGCATTAGAGATTTTAGGGAAGAATTATCGTTTTACTACCAGTCTCTATACTTCCGGAAAGCTGAACGAAGGTGTGCTGAAAGGGGATGTTTATTTAAAGGGAGAGGGCGATCCCACCTTATCTGTAGAGGACTTGCAGCAATTTGCTCACGAGCTCAAGGCGAAAGGAATAAACAAAATTGATGGCAGGATTGTGGGAGATGATAAGTGGTTTGATGATGAATTGCTTACTCCGGGTATTTGGCCAGAAGACGAGTCGTATTATTATGCAGCTCCTATTTCTGCCTTGACGACGTCTCCAAACAGCGACTACGATTCCGGTACCATTATTGTAGATGTGTCTGGTTCTACAATTGGACAGTCGCCGCTAGTTCAGGTGACACCCCATTTGGGAGATTTAGAAATTGTTAACCAAGCAGTGACAGTGGAGTCTGGGAAGAGCAATACCGTTACCATTGTACGCTCCTATCGTACCAATCAAGTCGTGATTAGCGGAGATTTACCGAAGGATAAAACAAAAAGGGAATGGGTTACTGTTCAGCATCCTACTACTCATACGTTAACTATATTCGAAGCAGTTCTGGCTGAAGCTGGAATTGAATATACAAAAGGAAAGCTATTTAGAGCAGCCACTCCGAAAAGTGCAAATCTAGTGGCCATGAAGAAATCTATACCTCTTGAACAGTTGCTGATTCCCTATATGAAGCTGAGCAATAATGGGATCGCGGATATTTTAATCAAAACAATCGGGAAACTAGAAAGTCATAAAGGAAGCACTAAGGCTGGATTAAAGGCTGTGAATCATTTCGGCGAATCGCTCGGTCTTCAAATGACGGATTGGTCCTTTGAAGATGGTTCAGGTATGTCACATGCCAATAATGTATCAAGTATTGCAGTAAGTGACTTATTGTTCAAGGTCCAAGGGGAGGATTGGTTCTCCACCTTCTTCACAACTTTACCTGTTGCTGGAAACCCCGAGAGGATGGTAGGAGGTTCTCTAAGAAATAGATTAAAAGATCCGATAACAGCCGGGAAGGTTTTCGCAAAAACAGGATCTCTGTCTGGTGTCAGTACGTTAAGCGGATATCTAGAAGGCAGCAGCGGCGAACAGTATATTTTTAGCATACTCGTGCAAAACAAATCAGGAGCAACATCTGTGATTGATGAGATTGTAAAAGTAATGGCGACTGAATTATAAGTTAGTAAATAAAAAGGTGTGCTCATTCGCACACCTTGCATTCTTTAATAGATTAATAAGCAGACCAGCCGCCATCAGCTGCAATGACTACACCATTTACAAAAGATGACTCGCTCGAAGCTAAAAACAAGGCAATATTGGCGATTTCCTCTTTAGTGCCTGCTCTTGTCATTAGATTCGTACCAGCTATCGCTCTTTCCATCCCGAATTTATCAGCATTGGTTAAAGATGCTGTAATATTTGTCGGAATTGAACCCGGTGCGATGGCATTGCAACGAATACCGAGAGGAGAATAGTGAGAAGCTACGTTTTTCGTCATGCCGACAACAGCAAATTTAGAAGCTGTATAGGCCAATCCGCCTCTTCCTCCCTGCACTCCTGAAAGCGATGCCATATTGACGATTACTCCTGCTTTTTTCTCCTCAAATATCGGCAACACCTTTCTCATCGTACGCATAACACTTTTTGTATTAATTTCAAGTACACGATCCCATACATCATCAGGGACATTGGCCGCAGCGTACATATTATCGATGATTCCTGCATTATTCACCAAAATGTCCAATGATCCGTATGTTTCTAACGCTGCATTCACCATAGCCTCAATATCTGCGTCATCAGTCACATTTGTTTTGATTGCGATTGCTTGTCCGCCATTGGCTGTAATCCCTGCAACCGTCTCTTCTGCCCCTTCAAGATTCAAGTCAGCAACGACTACCTTTGCCCCTTCCTTTGCATACAGCTCGGAAATCGCTCTGCCGATTCCTCCGCCGGCACCTGTCACAATTGCCACTTGATTTGTTAAACGTCCCATAAAATCTCCCCCTTTTTTTAAAAAAACAAATAGTCTTTCAACTTTATTTTACCATATTAATAGTTTTCGAATAACTTTTATCAACTGACCAAATGTGGCAAAATCCAGGCAAAAAAACGGATACTTTCCTGCTAAACTGATTCCTTCTTTTGTTCTGGCAGCTCGGGTGCTTGAAAAAACATATCATACACGAACATTCCCGCTAAATTCGGGTGCTTCAACAGCAGTTTCGGACCCGCTTTGCGGATTACCGTCTTCATAAAATCTCTCATATCCGGCGTAAAGCATTGGATATTGCAATTATGGCACGATGGTTTTTCGTCTTGAAAAGGGCATTGTAATAATCGGAAAAATGCATAGTTTTGCAGTTTCGTACAATCCTCGCATAGTTGCTTTTGCCCATGCTCAGATTTGCAGTATAAATCCATCATTGCACTGATTGTCTTCCTTTCCCTTTCCATTCGCTCCATAGGCTTTTCCCTCCTGCAATTATATGTGCCTACTATTATAGAAAGTAAAAAAGTGAAAAGGATAGAATTTTTTTGTCGCTATTCGCACTTCTTCTTGAATCTCCATTCAATGTGCTATAAAGTTAAGTAAAATTATAGAAAGAAGGATAATCATGGAAAATTATTTTGCAAGAATCGAAGAGCTTTATCCTGAAATGGTTGAGCTAAGGCGCTACTTCCATCAGCATCCAGAGCTTTCCTTTCAGGAGGTTCACACCCCGCAAAAAATTGCACAATTTTTAACAGAGCTTGGATTGGAAGTGAAGACAGGTGTTGGAGGTCGTGGTGTTGTCGGGTACATCCGAGGCGGCAAGCCAGGCAAAACGGTTGCTCTGCGTGCTGATTTTGATGCACTTCCTATTCAGGATGAAAAAAATGTTCCTTATAAATCGACAGTCGATGGCGTCATGCATGCGTGCGGTCACGATGCACACACTGCCACCTTATTATATGTCGCAAAAGTACTCGCAGAACATAAAGACGAATTATCTGGAACTGTTGTGCTCATCCACCAGTTTGCGGAAGAAATTACGCCGGGCGGAGCGATTTCGATGATTGAAGACGGCTGCCTCGAAGAAGTTGAGGCGATTTTCGGAACGCATTTATGGTCGCCGCTGCCGATTGGAACGGTCGGCTACAACGCCGGTCCATTTATGGCTGCAGCCGATCGCTTCGAGCTTGAAATTATCGGAAAAGGCGGTCACGGAGCCAGCCCGCATGAAACAATCGATCCAATCGCAATCGGTACATCCATCGTTCAACAGCTGCAGCAAATTGTCAGTCGCCGGATTAATCCATTGAAGCCGGCTGTATTAACCATAGCAAGCTTCCATGCCGGCTCAGCGTTTAACGTCATCCCAAGCACCGCCAGTATCACCGGCACAGTGCGCACTTTCGACACAGATGTCCAAAATCAAATCATCACAGAAATGGAAAAAATCATTGCTTCCGCCTGTGAAAATGCCGGAGCAACCTATACATTCAACTATGCGACAGGCTACCCGGCAGTCATTAATCATCCGGAGGAAACGATGTTACTTGTACGAAGCGCCGAAAAAGTGGTCGGTGCTGATCAAACAATCCATATTGATCCGAGCATGGGCGGAGAAGATTTTGCCTACTATTTGCAAAAAGTTCCCGGCACCTTCTTCTTTACCGGAGCTGGAAATGCCGAAAAAGGCATCATCTATCCGCATCATCACGGCAAATTCGATATCGACGAACAAGCGATGCTCATTGCGGCAAAAGTACTTCTGACCGCTGCGCTTGATTATTTGAGACAATAACCAAAACCTTACTACAGGTGTTACCCCTTCAGACTGTTGAAAAGCCCGCGATTTGCGGGCTTTCATCCTTTTCGCTTCATCATATTCACCAGTACTTTTTCCAAAACCTGCTCGGTCACTTCTCGTTCCTCGCCGGAAACTCCTTGTAAAAGTTCATCCTGGAAAGCATCCATTTCACTTTTAATCACCTTATACAGTTCCAATCCGTTATCCGATACATGCATCACTTTCTGGCGTTTATCCTTGCCGGGAGCAACAAAAATCAGTTCGCGTTCATATAACTTTTGCGCAATCGGCGTCACAGTCGGACGTTCCACTTGCCAGTAGGCAGCTACCTCGCTTAGCATCGCCGGACCGCTTTCCGACAAATAACGGAGCAACGCCCATTGCGTTGAAGAAAGATTGTAAGAAGATAGCAAATCATTCAGCTGATTATGATACATACGATGTGTATACGTAAACCTCGTCAAAAAAGAAAACATAGGTGACACCTTCCCTTTATTTCATTTGAGCACCGTTTGAAACTGGTACTTTCAGCAGCTCACGGTCTTTGCGGCCATGCAGCCAATAATATAATGGAATCGAACAAACAATCACAGCGACCATCGTCAAAAAGACCATCCGATACCCTGTATGGGGTATGATGAAGCCGAGCAAAAACGGACCGATTCCAAGCCCGATATCAAGCAAAATAAAAAACGTTGATGTCGCAAGTCCCAATCGATGCGGCTCCGTCACTTTCACCGCGATGGTTTGGGCTACCGAGCTAAAATTACCATAGCCAAGTCCAATCAGAACAGCAGACAATAACAGCATCCAGCCGGCAGATGCCTGACTGAACAGCAGCATCCCGACAGCGAACAACATTAAGCTAGGGTAGGTAACAATATTTGCTCCGCGCACATCCATCAGCTTGCCAGTAAACGGACGCGAGAAAATGATAGCAATGGCGTATACTAAGAAAAAATAGCCTGATGCTGCAACAAGATCAATTTCCTCGGCATAAAACGATAAAAACGACATTATGCCCGAATAAGCAAAGCCAAGCAACAATACAATCATTGAAATCGGGATTGCCTTCGGCTCAATGAATTTCGCCAGCAAGCTTCCCCCACTCTCTTCCTTCTTACGAGATGGCATGATCGGTACATCAATTTTCACAACAGCATAAAAAATAATACAAATAAAAGCCAACACAACATTCATAGCAAAAATCCATGTAAATCCATTCTCGATCTTCAGCATCAAAATACCGATGAACGGACCGATTGCTGTGGCTAAAACAGAGCTTAAGCTAAAGTAGCCGATGCCCTCGCCTTTTCGAGTAAGCGGCAAAATCTGCGCAATAATCGTCCCTGTTGCAGTCGATGCTAAACCGACAGCTACCCCTTGCAGCAAACGATTGATAAGCAGCAGACTGACATTAACCGCCGCAAAATAGAGGACGGATGTGACCGTAAAGGCAATTAACCCCATCCACAGCGTCTTCTTCGTTCCGATTTCCCCACTGATGCGACCTCCTGCCAAACGACCTAACAGCGCACCAATAATGAAAATGCTCGACACCAATCCTGCTGTACTTGTAGACACATCAAACTCTGTCTTCGCATAGGAAGCAATGGTGACCATCAACAAATAAAACATCAGGATTAATATGAAATTAATAATGGAAACAATAATAAATTCCTTTGTCCACAGCTTTTCCTTCTTCACTGCCATCCCCCTTTTAACAATATAGTTAGTTTTACTAACTAATGGTAAGACTTCCATGCATCCACGTCAATAAATAAACACCCGTCTATATTCAGTCCGCAATTTAGACAAGGAGTTTTACTGCGCCTTTTTAGCGCCTGTGCATCAAATGAATTTGGTCAGCGATATATTCCGAGCTATACTGAATGCCATCCTTCAACCACCACATAATGATGCCCATCAACGATGCCGCCCGGATTTCACTGGATACGTAGTTTTCTGGCAGCGGTTCACTTTTAGCATGTCTTCTCGATTCAATGAATTTTTTCAACAACTTGTATAAATGCATTTCAAAACTCTTCTCTTCAAATAACACCGCGAAATACTTTCTGTTCTCATATATATAATCCAAAAATAAAATCAGCTGTTCGCGATTTTCCATAACATCTGTCTGGATCAGATCTTGTAACTTTTTCGATATTTCATCGAACAATTCACGGGTTGTTTGCCGCAATAAATCGTTGATGTCTTCATAGTGCAAATAAAAAGTCGCCCGATTCAATTCAGCACAGTCGGCAATTTTTTGCACGGTCAGACGAGAAATCGAACCTTCTTCTATTAATAAAGCAAGAACAGCCTCTTTAAACATTTTCCTGGAACGGATAGAGCGTGGATCTTCTTTTTTAGACATAGACAATTTCCTCCCGGTTATCGATTATGTAAGCTTTCATCAACATCAATACCCTCTTTTGTCGATTAGTAGACACGTTCTCGAAAACTGTGCATAGGAAAGCTTTTTTCGATATGTTACCATCATTTTATTGACATTATGTCGATTAAGCAAGAAAGGATTGTGGGGATGGAAAAAGAAACACAAACAGTGAACAAAAAGATTTTACTATTTATATTGATTACAGGCTGTTTTTTATCGACCTTAAATCAAACATTATTAAATGTCGCATTAAGTCATTTCATGGATGCCTTCCATGTCACTCCATCGACCGTTCAATGGCTCTCCACCGGCTTCATGCTCGTAAACGGTGTATTGGTCCCTATCACGGCATTCTTGATGAAACGTTTTTCAACGAGACAATTATTCATCAGTTCCATGCTGTTTCTGTTGATTGGGAGCATCATTTGCGCAGTTTCTCCAAACTTTACACTGCTGCTGATTGGACGTATGACACAGGCAGCTGGTGCTGGGATTATCATGCCTTTAATGATGAGTGTCGTCCTTGTCATTTTTCCGATAGAAAAACGCGGAAGTGCAATGGGCTTAATTGGTTTTGCGATAATTTTCGCTCCGGCCATCGCACCAACACTATCCGGATTCATCGTTGAATACGTCTCGTGGAGATGGCTATTCATCGGCATTATTCCGTTTGTCGTCATCGTCATTGCCTTGGCATTCAAATATTTAAAAAATGTATCGGAAACAACAAAAGCCAAGCTCGATGTCATCAGTGTACTTTTATCGACACTCGGGTTCGGCTTTATCCTATACGGTTTCAGCAGTGCCGGAAATAAAGGCTGGGACGCGCCTGTCATTATATTCTCGCTGCTGATTGGTGTCGTCTTCACAGCACTGTTCTGTATACGCCAAGTAAAAGCAGATGATCCGCTGCTAAATTTATCGGTATTCAAAAATAAAATATTTACGCTGACCTCGCTCATCAACATATTCGTCACGATGCTTATGTATGCCGATATGATTTTATTGCCGATTTATTTACAGAACGGACGCGGTTTCACTGCCTTCGAAGCCGGCTTGCTACTGCTGCCGGGTGCTATCATCAATGCGATGCTGTCACCGGTAACCGGTAAACTGTACGACCGAGTTGGAGCGAAACCATTGTTCATTATCGGGATGCTGTTCGTCTCTGCATCGATGTGGGCCGTAACGGACTTGTCAGCCTCTACTTCGTTCACATACTTGATGGTCCGCACTATCATTTTACGAATCGGCTTAAGTTTCATTACGATGCCTCTTAACACTGCCGGCTTGAATGCTCTGCCGAGACATTTAGGAACGCATGGCTCTGCCGTCAACAATACTGTCCGTCAAATTGCCGGTGCCATCGGAACAGCTGTCATCGTCACCGTCTATGCGACACAAGCAACTAGCCATGCGACGAACATCACCGCAGCATCATCGCAGCAAATAGCCAGCCTTGCTTCCGTATTCGGTTCAAGTGATGCATACCTTTTCGCTGCCGTTCTATCTCTGTTTACTTTAGTTTTGACCTTGTTCATGCCAAGGAAAAAAGCGACGAAAACAGAAAGTGTTTCCGGATAAAAAAACAGCCCATTGGCCGATTGCCTTTGGGCTGTTTTTAATAGAGCGACGAATTTTCCAGCAAAAAACTGCTAGGATGACTTCATTAATTTACTTTTCAACATACTGAAGATCAAACCCTGTTTCGTTTTTGACTACTACGTCTTTTGGCACTTGAATGTACATGACAATACTTCCTATGCTAGAGGAAGAGCTATATCCAAAGGGCTTATCGTCATTCCCTGAAAACTGTGTAATTGGAAATTCCTTATTAAAAGATGTCTTCTTTATATAAACCGGTTCCGAATCATTAAAGATTAACTGTCCATCTTTGAAATCATATTCCGCTGGATTTAAATACTCGGAAACATCTATATCATTCACATATGCCCCTGTATGCAGCTGCGTGAAATTGACGATTCCATCATGATCATCCTTTATCTCAACGAAAACAACATACCATGCTTCCATTCCAGGCGAAACCTTAAGTATCAGCTCGTTACCGTTATAGTCAAAAGATTGTTCCGCGATAATATTATCATTTAATTGATCTATTCTTCCGCTCTCAATATCGGTATATACCTTCTCAAATTGTTCATCAAACTGCCCTTCGTTTTGAACTGCTTCTGTCTGAACTTCCGGCTTCGGTATAATAAAGTAAATCATTGTTGAAACGACTAAGATTGAAATATAAACTACGAAAGCAATATTCATATTTTTGATGTTTACCACTTTGTTAGAGATTCGAAATATCACTATTAAAATAATTAATAGAAAAATCAGCGTTATTGGCATTAATATATTCATTTTCTAACCTCCATCCGATCAGAAATCACGTCTGCCAGTATAAAACAGATAAGCGCTGGGACACTGGCTTTTATGACAAATATCGAAAGCGATGTTTCCATCAAGTAAAATTGTACGAGTGAGCCCAGTACTTCAGGTAAGCCAATCAATAATCCAATCAAAATGAGCGGCAGTACATATTGAAACACTTTATTCAATTGGACCATTGTTCCGACCAGATAGCCTATAGCACTTAGAAATACGCAATAGAAAACGGTTGCTGTCATACCGACAGCGAGGTCTGTAATGGTATAGGAAGATGCCAATATTTCACCTGACATTACTAATGGCGCCAACAAACGAAAAGCGACTCCCATTAAAACAGATGTTATCCCTGCTAGCACGCTGATTGAAAGCAAAAATAACGTATTTGACAGATTGCTTGTTTTACGATTGGATACAAAGGAAAAATCGTCATATCGATAGTTTTTCGATGTTATTGTCACACCTGTGATAAACGCCCATAAAAGTGTAAAAGCAAACACCATATTCGTCGAATAAAAAACAAAATCATATGAAAAATTGCCTGAAAAAGAACCGCTCATGCTGCTAGTTGCCAGAGCTGAAAAAGCTAAGCCTAGTGTTTGAATAATCATCAGCGAGCTATAAGATCCTTTGTACGCCTTCAGCTTATAGAAATATTGCTTCTTCACAACCTCACTCTTCGTCATTTGCACGAAAGACATCATCAATCCCTCCTTTACTTTTATTCGTCAAATACACAGATAAATCTGTCGCTGAAACAGACGAAACTGTTAAACCAAGCTGTTTCAGAGATTCATAATCTTGCGGAGTTAAGATATTTTCCACAACCGCATACATCGTGCTGCTGCCAATTTGCTTTTCAAATAATACTTCATGACTTGCTGCCCAATATTTTACCGATTGTGCGGTTCCCTGAATCGCAATCGCCCACTCTTTCATTTCATCAATCGATACGTGCAATTGTTTTTTCCCTTGATTGATCAGTAAAACGTCCTCCAGCAAATCTTCTATTTCCTCTAAATGATGACTGGAAAATAAAATGGTTCGCGGATAAGCAATGAAATCCTTCAAGAGCGCACGGTAAAAATCCTTCCTTACCGCTGCATCCATTCCGAGAGTCGGCTCATCAAAAATCGTCAGCGCACAGCGTGAGGATAGGCCAATAATGCTATGAAAGGTGCTTCTCATCCCCTTGGACAAATTAGTCACATAGTCCTTTTCATCGAGCGAAAAGTAAGACAGCAGACGGAACGCCAACTCACGGTCGAAGTTCGGATAAAAACGGCTTGCTTCTTCCAAAATCTCTCCCAGCTTCAAAATTGTCGGCAGCGGCATTTCATGATCAATCATAATTGAATTGGCCGATACATTCAGGTTATTAAAAGGTCTTTCGCCAAATACCTTCACTTCCCCTGAGCTTTCCTGAAAAAAGCCAGCTATGATTTTCAAGAAGGTTGTCTTACCCGCTCCATTACGGCCGATGACGCCGGTAATTTTATTTTCTTCAATCGTACAGTCGAAGCCATCCAACGCCTTTTTACTTCGATATATTTTCGTCAAATCATTGCATTGAATAATCGCCACGTTATTTCCCCCTCGCATTTTGAATCATTGAAATCAGCTCCGCCTCACCGACATCTAGGCGTTCAGCCTCCTGCACTAAATCGGCAACCAATTTCTTCAGCGTCTGTTCCTTTCTTTTCTGCAAAATTCTCTCCCTTGCCTGATCCGCAACGAACATTCCAAGTCCCCGCCTTTTATAAAGAATTTCATTCTCCGCCAGCAAATTCAAACCTTTAGCGGCTGTTGCCGGATTAATCGTAAACATTTCCGCCAGCTGATATTGCGAATACACCTTGTCATCCACTTGAAAATTCCCGCTTAATATTTCCGTTTCCAGCCATTCGGCAATTTGCACATAAATCGGTTTCGAATCCTCACTGTTTAAAATCACTCCAACACCTCCAACTACCACAGTGCATTACTGATATAATGTACTATATTACACCACTTGTAAAAAAACAACATATTTTCAAATTTTCTTACTTAAATGATGAAAATGCACATAAAAAGAGCACAAACCTCGGTTTAGATTTGTGCTAAGTCGCTTTTACATTTAATTCATCCACTTTCAAAAATAATTATGCCAAACCATTTCAGCAACAAAAAACTCCCCCAAAAGCAACGGATTCCGTTACTTCCGGGAGAGTCTATTCATCTATTAAGCATTCACGACCAATTCTTCTTCTTCAAACGTTCCTTCACTGAATTGGCTGTTGTACAGGTCCGCATAGAAGCCTTGCTGTGCAAGCAGTGTATCGTGATTACCGCTTTCGATAATATCGCCGTCTTTCATAACTAAAATCAGATCGGCATTTTTGATAGTTGATAAGCGGTGGGCAATGACAAATGATGTGCGTCCGACAGTCAATTTGTCCATCGCTTGCTGTATCAGTAATTCCGTACGTGTATCAACGGAGCTTGTCGCTTCGTCGAGAATTAACAACGGCGCGTTTTCAACCATTGCACGCGCAATCGTAAGCAGTTGTTTTTGACCGGCAGATAAGCTCAGCTGATCATTCAATACGGTATCGTAGCCGTGCGGCAATGTTTGAATGAAATGGTCGATGCCGACCGCTTCACATGCACGAACAACTTCTTCATGTGTTACATCTTTCTTGTTGTAAACGATGTTTTCTTTAATTGTTCCTTCGAACAACCATGTATCTTGAAGTACCATGCAGAATAATTCATGAACATTTTCGCGTGTCAGCGTATGTGTCGGCACACCATCAATCTTGATTTCACCGCTGTTTACTTCATAGAAGCGCATCAACAAGTTAACCATTGTTGATTTCCCCGCTCCTGTCGGTCCAACAATCGCCACTTTTTGGCCGGCTTTCGCATGAACAGAGAAGTCGTTGATGATGATTTTGTCTTCATTATAGCCGAATTTGACGTTTTTAAATTCGACATCACCTTTTACATCCTTCAGTACAGCCGTTTTATGACTTTCATCTTCCAGCTCTGCTTCTTCTAAAAATTCGAATACACGGCGGCTGGCAGCAGCTGTTGATTGCAGCTGTGTCGCAGCCTGTGCCATTTGCGCAAGCGGCTGTGTAAACAGTCGGATATACATCATGAAGGCTACGATGACGCCGAATGAAATTTTACCGTCCATCGCTAGTGCCGCACCTACGACACAGACAGCCACATAGCCGAAGTTACCGATAAACGTCATGATTGGCATCATCAGACCGGAAAGGAATTGTGCTTTCCAGACGCTGTTTTGCAGACGTCCATTAATTTCATTAAATGTTTTCTTCGCTTCTTCTTCGCCATTGTACACTTTTACAATGTTATGGCCCGCGTAAATTTCTTCGATATGAGCATTGATCGCACCAAGTTCCTGCTGTTGATTCAGGAAGTGCTTTTGCGACTTTTTAATGATCAGTCCCATTAAACCGAAACCGATTAATGTTGAGGCAATCGCTGTTAATGTCATAATGACATTGGTTGTGAACATCATGACTAAAGAACCAAGGAATAATGTTACGGCACTGACTAGTGTCCCGATACTTTGGTTCATCGTTTGTCCGATTGTATCGATATCATTCGTGATGCGGCTCAGCACATCCCCGAAGTTATGTGTATCAAAATATTTCAGCGGCAGCTTGTTAATTTTCTCGGAAACGTCCGTACGCAGCTGTTTAGAAACACGTTGTGTCACAGTCGCCATAATAAAACCTTGAATGTAAGAAAACAGCGCGCTGCATCCATATAAAGCAACAAGCAGGAAGCCGATTTTCGATACAGCATCCAGATCGATTTCGCCGAACAGACCAGCTGTGACATGGTCTGTCAGCTCACTCAATTTGTCCGGACCAATAATCGTGAAAATTGTTCCGGCAATTGCAAGTACGATTGCCAAAATAATGACAGGCAAATACGGTTTACAATAAGCAATCAGCTTGCCCCATGTATCCCCGAAGCTTGCTTTAGGCTCTTTTTCCGCAGAAGAGCCGAACTGTGGATGATTATTTTTCTTAAGCATACTCTAGCTCCTCCTTCGAAAGTTGAGAAAACGCGATTTCCTGATATACCGGGCATGTTTTCAACAGCTCTTTATGCGTACCGCAGCCGACCATTTTCCCTTCATCAAGGACGATGATTTTGTCGGCATCCATAATGGTCCCGATTCGTTGTGCAACAATTAAGTTGGTTGCTTCACTTGTTTCATTTTTCAGTGCCGCACGCAGAACACGGTCTGTTTTATAATCAAGTGCAGAGAATGAATCATCAAAAATATAAATTTCCGGATTTCTGTAAATAGCGCGCGCAATTGCCAGACGCTGCTTCTGACCGCCTGAGAAGTTCGATCCGCCTTGTGCGACATGCGCTTCATATTGATCATCCATTTTTTCAATAAAATCTGTTCCTTGCGCAATCGCTACCGCTTTTTTCACAGCAGCTTCGCTGACATTGCCCTTACCGTAAGCAACATTTGATGTAACGCTCCCGCTGAACAGCACATTGCGCTGTGGCACATAGCCTAGTTTATTGTGCAAGTTCGTCTGATTATAGTCCTTAACGTTAATGCCGTTGACCAGCACTTCCCCTTCTGTTGCATCATAGAAGCGTGGAATTAGGTTAATAAGCGTACTTTTCCCGCTTCCAGTCGCTCCGATGAAGGCAACCGTTTCACCTTTTTTCGCTGTAAAACTGATATCTTCCAATACATACTCAGATGAATCAGGATATTTAAAGCTTACGTTACGGAATTCAACATTGCCTTTTTCTATAGAAGGCGTGTCATTGATTACTGAACCGTCCGTAATCGATAATTCCGTATCCAACACTTCATTAATACGGTTTGCCGCCACAACAGCACGAGGCATCATGATGAATACAACCGTCATCATAACGAATGCCATCACGACTTGGATAGCGTAGGATGAGAATACAACCATGTCACTGAACAGACCGATTTTATCCGTCATATCGGCTTGGTCGATTAAATACGCCCCTATCCAATAAACCGCTAAGCTCAATCCGCTCATAATCAGCATCATGAACGGCATTAATCCTGCCATAACGCGGTTTGTGAATAAATTTGTCTTTGTCAGAATGCTGTTTGCACTCTCAAACTTTTCTTCTTGGTAACCTTCCGCATTGTAGGCGCGCACGACACGAAGACCTGTCAGATTTTCGCGCGATACACGGTTAAGGTTATCCGTCAATGATTGAATGACTCTGAATTTTGGCAATGCGATTAATCCGACAATGACTACGAACAGCAATAATGCGCCGACCGCTCCAGCAGTTGTCGCTGTCCACTGCCAGCTTTTCCCCGAAATTTTTACAATAGCCCAAACTGCCAAAATCGGTGCTTTAATTAATACTTGAAGACCAAAAGTAACAATCATTTGGATTTGTGTAATATCATTTGTTGAGCGTGTAATCAAGCTTGCTGTTGAAAATCGGTTAATTTCCGCCATTGAAAATGATTCTACTTTATTGAACAGCAGCGTGCGCAGACGCGCCGTGAACGATGCTGCTATTCGAGTAGCAAAAAAACCGACTACAACAGCCGCTGCCAAGCTTCCTAAAGCGCACAGAAGCATATAAGCGCCTGCTTCCCAAATTTGGCTCATCGTACTGCCTTCTGTTTGCACATAACTAGTAATTTCCGACATATAATCCGGCAGCTTCAGATCAAGCCATACTTGAGCGACAATAAATACTAAACTAGCTAAAATAAGCAGCCATTCCTTCAGCTGCAGATGTTTAAATATTTTGATCATACAGTTGCATTCCCCTTCACATAATTGTTTAACTTTGTCAGTTGCTTAAAAGATGTAACACTTGTTACACTGAATGTTATTCATTATATCGATATAATATTTAAACTCAATAGTTTGATTGAATACTGTAACAATTAAGGAGGTTTTGTTTCATGAAAAAGGAAAGGGAGCGGAATTCAGCCAATGTATTCGCGAAGGATTGCATCGCTACCGCGTTATTCAAGCTGATGAAGGAAAAAAATTACGAAGACATCACCATTACTGATATCGCTAAAAAAGCTGGAGTATCACGGGTTACCTATTATCGGAATTACAATTCAAAAGAGGATATCATCACACAATATGTAGATGAATTAGGGTATCAGTTCCATCAGAAAACGAAGCACCTCGACCTCAGAAAGGACACACATACATGTGTGCTTGCTTTTTTTCGTTATTGGCGTAAACAAGAAGAGTTCTTACTGTCACTGCAGCAAGCTAATCTCTCCTATATCATGCTGGAGCACATAAAAAAATCAATCCATCAGTTCACAAAAACTGCCCATCAAAAATATGAAGCCTTCCATTATGTAGGTTCGATGCATACCATTCTGTTTGAATGGATCAAAGGCGGCACGAAAGAAAGTCCTGAGGAAATGGCGGAAATCATCTACAGCTTATATCACATTCCCTCCCCGTTATTACTGGAAAGCAGACCAGAGAACGCCAAATAAGATGACTTCGGTTATTATGGCCGAAGTCATCTCTTTTTAACTTTAAGAAATTAAACAGTCTTTGATTCATCGTGATTAATTGTTTCATCCTTATCTTTCATCCGGCTGAAGATTGTTGCCAAGATTGGTCCGGATATGTTGTGCCACACACTGAAGATAGCGCTTGGAACGGCTGCCAAAGGAGAGAAATGCGCGACCGCAAGCGATGCCCCCAATCCTGAGTTTTGCATACCAACCTCAATAGCAACTGCTTTCTTTTTCGACAGGTTCATGCCGAATAATTTACCGAATAAGTACCCGATTAAATAGCCAAGACCGTTATGTAAAATAACAACCGCAAAAATTAACAGCCCTGTTTCAGCGATTTTTTGCTGATTTGCGGCAACGACTGCTGCAACAATGGCGACAATGGCAATAACAGAAACAAGCGGCATTACTTTAACACTTGCTTTCGCTTGCTTATTAAAGAGCTTTTGAACAATAAAGCCAAGAGCGATTGGAATGACAATTACTTTTACAATCGACATAAATAAAGATGCCGGTGCAATATCAATATATTCACTAGCCAATAAGAAAATAAGTGCAGGTGTAACAAATGGCGCCAATAATGTCGTAACTGATGTAATTGTGACCGATAACGCTACATCCCCCTTAGACAGGAATGTCATAACATTGGAAGCCGTGCCTCCAGGACAGCAACCTACTAAAATGACCCCTACCGCAATTTCCGGCGGCAAATCAAACAGTTTGACCAATAAAAAAGCAAGCCCCGGCATAATCACAAACTGACCGACTACTCCGATAGCTACATCTTTCGGTCTTGTTAATACTTCTTTAAAATCTGCAGCTGAAATCGTTAATCCCATCCCGAACATAACGATTCCCAATAAAATAGTAATATAACTTGCAATCCACGAAAAACCGCTTGGTGCAAAAAAGGCAAGTGCTGCAAAAATAAGCACCCATACAGCAAATGTGCTGCTTACAAACTGACTAAATCGTTCTAAAGCTTTCATATTCCACCTCGATGATGATTTTTTACGACATGAGAAAAATTATACACCGATATCTGAATTTATACAATAATCAGATTATTTATTTTCACTGCACACATAATGAAAATGTTAACTGGTAAACTCAACGTGAATGACCTTGACCCAGATTTAAAATAATCAATCAAACAATCCCCTACTGAGCTAGCGGGCTGCTTGTTTTCTGGACGAATTATTCGCAAATCTGGACTGATTCCTCATAATAACAGCATGAAACAAGAGGCATTTCACTCGACGACCTGATACAATGAAGCATACATACTATTGGAGGTGCAACTTATGGAGCATAAAAAACGAAGCAATATCGCGCCCGGTGCAGTGGTCGATATCGTACTGAAGAAGGATCAAAGAACAGGCACTTTAACACGTGGCACCGTTAAGCGGCTACTAACGAATTCGAGCACTCACCCGCACGGCATTAAAGTCGAGCTGACTGACGGACAGGTTGGCAGAGTACAGCATATTATCGAAAAGGCATAACAGTGCAAATCTTTTCACTTCAAACTGCATTTACCTTATTATTAAAATAGATTTTTAATAGTGTAAGGAGGCCTGTAAATGGCTAATTGCAGCATGTGTTTCGATGGAAAAATAATTGATGAGAGCCATCCTGACTACGAAAGATTGGATAATGAGCTAATCCGTTTAATTGATGGCGGAGAATTTACCTACTATACGGCATTCAAGCGTGCCACAAGGCTGTATCCGGCCGTAATGGATTGCCCGGACTGCAATGGAACAGGAACTGCGGAATAAAGTGAATCTTTGTTTGGTGGGGTTTTTCTTCCCCCACCAAACATTAGATGAACCAATCGGGTTGTTACAGGCACTTGATCTCCCACTTACACATCATCGTTTTCACTTCTGTGTTGAAGTGGGCATCTTAGTGCCTGTTAAACGGGATAATTTCTTGCATTCTTTACCTTTCCTATGTTATAGTAGCAAAGCGATGAGCTAATTGTGTAAGACGACAAACACTCCTTTATGGAAATGCAGGGATGTGGCCCGCAGTTTGTCGCCTCAATATTCGAAGAAAAAGGACGCCCGAGGGTGTCCTTTTTCTTTTCACTCAAAATTTCTTTTATACCATTTCCCCGCCGCTTCCACTTCCGTACGAGACAACGAATGACCATTATTCTCCCAATGTACAGCAACGGCAGCTCCTGCATCCGTTAATGTCTTTTCCAATTCCTCTGATTCCGAAGCCGGACAAATCGGATCATTGGTTCCTGCTGCAATAAACACAGATGTTCCCGCTAAATTCGGCAATGTGATGCCTCGGCGCGGCACCATCGGATGATGCAAAATTGCCCCATTCAATGCGCCTTCATAATGAAACATCAAGCTTGCCGCAATATTGGCACCATTTGAATAGCCTAAAGCCACAACATTGTCCCGGTCAAAACCATATTTCTCAGACGCTTCAGCTATAAAATCATTCAGCTGTGCTGTGCGCGCAATCAAGTCTGCCTCATCAAATACCCCTTCAGCCAAACGTCTGAAAAAACGCGGCATCCCATGCTCCAACACTTCGCCGCGAACACTTAAAACAGAAGCTTCTTCATCGACCATCTTCGCAAGCGGCAATAAATCATACTCGTCGCCTCCCGTTCCATGCAATAAAAGCAGTGTCGGCTTCAAAGTGTTATTTCCCTTTTGAAATATATGCTTCATATCCCATCTCTCCCTTTTATTTATTCCAACAATAAATATCTCTATTCCGAGATTTCATCATAAAATTTTTCAGGCAAAAACTGTCCCCATCTGTCTTTACCTGAAAAATGATTATTGTTCTGCTTTCCCGATTTTCTTCAGTAATGTCATCGTTGTTTCCAATTCTTCTTCTGTCAGATTATCGAAAATTCCTTCAATCGTTTGCTCATGCCGCGGAAAAATTTCCTCGATGAATGCCTTGCCTTGTTCCGTAATCGAAGCATATGTCACACGACGATCTTTCGGGCATGCCTTACGCTCCACCAATTGCTTCTTTTCCAATTTATCGACAACGTACGTAATGCTGCTGCTCGCCAGCAAAATTTTCTTGCCAATATGCTGAATAGGCTGATCACCCTTATGATACAGCAGCTCCAACACTGCGAATTCGGTTAAATTGACACCGTATTTCTCCATATCATTTCTTAAAATATCTTGTACGGCCTGCGAAGCACGCATAAATACTATTAATGTTTTTAAAGAAAGCTCTTTTTTCATTTTCATCACACCTATTAAGATATTAATCAAACACAGTAAAATATCTCAGTTTTTAATATTCTTCATTCGAGATAATCTTAACAAAAGAGCGATTGAATCGCAACTCTTTCGCCCTTATGCAAACAAGCATTAATGATTCGTATACTTATGTACTATATGCAAAACTTGTCTCAATTCCTCGATTGGAATTTGCCCTGGAGCTGAGGCAGCTTTTACCGAACCAAATGTCAGATCGGAGCCAAAAACCTCTCCGGCAAGCCTGGTGATGATGCCTAATTTCCCCATCGCCATTGTCACAATCGGTGCATCGCTCTCCTGCTTCATCGTATTTGTCGCATCAAGCAACGTCAGCACATCATCGACAGATTGGGGCATAACCGCAATCTTCAGGAGGTCGGCGCCATACTTTTGCATCTTTTTCAAACGGGCAATAATCTCTTGCTTAGGAGGTGTTTGCACAAAATCGTGATTAGACATCATGATGCACACTTCAAATTCATTTGCTTTAGAAATAAGCGCCTTTACTGTTTCCTCTTTGCTGAACAATTCCACGTCGACCAAATCGACAGCGCCGGTCTGAATAACAAGCTGATTCAACTCTAAATAATACTCGTCATCAATCTCCCTATTGCCACCTTCTTTGAAGCTTCGGAATGTAAACAAAAGTAATTCCTCACTGAAAAAGTTGCGCAGCTTCTGCACGACAGCCAATACAGTTGCTATATTCTCAACCTCTTCGAAAAAATCAACTCTCCATTCCACAATATCAGGTCCATGCATTTTGACAGCCGCAGCTTCCCGCAATATTTCTTTCTCCGTTTTTCCGACAAGAGGAACAACTACTTTAGGCGCTCCATCTCCGATTGTCACATGCTTAATGATCAGCATCCCCAAACCTTCCACTCCCCTTTATATAAGTAAGGGCCTCCGAACCTTTTTAAGGAAGCCCATCTACTAATCAACCTATTTAATATAGTTCCCAGGCTAGTTTTAAAGAGTCGACAATATGGGTCGCGACTTCCTCGGGATCCTGCTCGTCCGTTTCCATTTTCGAATGATGCACCATATAATATTCCTGTCTTTTATAGAAAAGCTCCTCGATTTCCTCCAATGAGCGCCCCTGCAATACAGGTCGGCTGTCAATGATCAAACCGATTCTGTCCTTCCAATTCTCCCACGATAAATCCAGATAAATCACGATGCAGTTTTCCAAGCACGCCTTTCTGATCTCCTCCTGCATAAAGGCGCCTCCGCCAAGCGAAATGATATGCAGCTTCTGCTCCGTGCACAAATGGGTGATAATCTCACGTTCCTTATCACGGAATGTTTTCTCGCCGTATTTTTTGAATACCTCTGTCGGCGGCATGCCAAATGCTTTTTCAATCTCTTCATCGGCATCGATAAAGCTTCTATACAGTTTTTGGGCCACACGTTTGCCGATCGTTGTTTTTCCCACACCCATGAAGCCGATAAACACAATATTCTTCTCTCGTAGAGACAATTCATGACTATTCATCTACACTGCGTCTCCTTGCTCTCTTTTTAATAGTATTTTACCAAAATTATCAACGATTGTTTAGTTTAAACGAAAATAAGTTACAGAATAATTTGATAATTAAACCAACGTAAAAAGCCTGAAGCATTTTGCTCCAAGCTTGATTAACAGTGAAAGCAGTTAAGCTTGCACCATACGTTTCATTGCCTTCATTTGTCCAAGATGCTCCGCTTCATGATGCAGCATCAAGTTGTATAAATCACCGACTGTATCAATGCCCTCTTTCGGAAATTTAAACGGAAGCGGATGAACAAAGCAACTTTCCGGAAGTTCAGCCAAACGACCAGCTTGCTCCTTTAATAGAGCAGCAAGCACTTCAATTGAAGGAACTGCTCCTTGCCAATCAGCTGGCTTCGTCCCGAAACCGAAAAGAGCACCGTACTCAGCCGGAATATTCTCTGCGTTTTTCGGATAACCAAACATAAAAGATTCTGCTGTTACAAGCAAATGTCCGATATGCCAATGAATATTGTTATTGAACCCCTTTGGTTGAACTTTCGCCTCTTCTTCATTTAAACCGTTTACAAAATCTAAAAGCATCCCTCGTGTTAATTGAAATTGTTTAGACATTCATTTCTCCCCCTATCCTTTAACCAATATGAATCGGTTTGTTTTAATAGTACAAAAAAATCACAGAACTGACTAATAAACAGTTTCAAAAGCTAAAAGCATGCTGTTTGCTTTATTCAACAATCATTCGCTAAGATGAAAATACAGATTCATATGAATAAAGAAGGGGTGTATTCGTTTGAACATTAAATCGATTGAACCGACTCCAAGTCCGAATACGATGAAAATAAATCTAAATCAAGAACTGCCTGCGGGCAAGAGTAACAACTATAAGAAAGAACATGCCGATCAAGCACCGGCGCTGATTAAAGAGTTGCTTACAATTGACGGCGTCAAGGGAGTTTATCATGTTGCCGACTTTTTGGCGATTGAAAGAAATCCAAAATACGATTGGAAAGATATATTAATAGCTGTCCGACAAGCATTCGGCGAGGATTCCGATCATGAACAGCAGCAAAATGTGATGCTGGAGACGTACGGTGAGGTATCCGTGCAAATTCAGCAATTCAAAGGTATTCCGATGCAAATCAAATTGAATGACGGGCACGCCGAAAAACGTTTTGCTTTGCCTGAGCCATTTATGGAGGCGCTTGCCAAAGCACAAAAAGCCGACGATAATGTTGTCCTTCTCCGCAAGTGGATGGATTACGGATACCGCTACGGTGATATGGATTCAATCGCTACAGAAGTAGCTGAAGAATTGACGGCCGCTTACCATGCTGAAAGATTGAATACACTAGTGGCAGAAGCGATTGCTGATGAAAAATCAGCTACACTATTAACGAGAAAGCCGCAACAAAAGCTGACTGCCGAAATGCTTGCAGATGAAAACTGGGAGAAACGCTATGCGGCACTTGAGCAAATGCCTGATCCGGAACTGGAGGACATCCCGCTTCTTGAGCAGGCACTTGAAGACAGCAAGGTTTCCATCCGCCGATTAGCCGTTGTCTATTTAGGAATGATTAAAGACAAAGCCGTCTTGCCAGGGCTGTATAAAGGACTTCACGATTCAAGTCCGGCTGTGCGCCGAACGGCCGGAGACTGCTTATCCGATATCGGATTTGAAGAAGCAATGGAGGAAATGGCAAAAGCACTTCAGGATAAAAACAAGCTCGTTCGCTGGCGTGCTGCGATGTTTCTCTATGAAGCAGGCGACGAAAGTGTTCTGCCTGCCTTGAAGCAAGCAGAGAATGATCCGGAATTTGAGGTTGCTTTGCAGATAAAAATGGCGATTGACCGGATTGAACATGGAGAGGAAGCGCAAGGCTCCGTCTGGAAGCAAATGACGGAAGCACGATTAAAATAAGAAAAACCGTTACCGGTCCTTTTTCATTAAATGCGTTCCCTATAAGTAAAAAGAGCTGCGGTGCCGCAGCTCTTTTTACTTATGTCTATACATTTTAACTTGCCAGTTCGTTAAACGTCTCTGGCTTATGAATTGTCCAAATTTTATTTTTACATGACAAAATTTCTTCTTCTTTTAGCTGCTTCAGTACTTGACTTACTGTTTCTCGAGATGTTCCGGATAAATACGCGATTTCAGTAGTTGTAATCGGACATTCAATAATGATTTCGTTTCCGCTGCCATAAACGCCTAAGTCGGTCATCAAATATGTAAGCGTTTGTATAACACGTTGCTGAGCGTTCGCAAGTTGTTGAACTCGGTTCTCATGTGTTTTAAGTATATCAGATAGAGAAGTCACAATTTTAATCAGCTGGCCTCGGTTCTTTTTAATGATTTCCTCAAACACCTTCGTAGGCAAATAAAACAGCTCCAAATCAGTGACAGCCTCTGCTGAATAATGATAGGTTGAATCGGTAAATAGACCGCCGCATGGAAACGTCGTATAAGATTTAACATAATCACAATACATCATTTTCCCGCTCTGATTGGTACGTGTCAGTTTTACAAACCCTTTTAGCAGAAAATAAATCCGTTCACGCGGGTCATCCTCCATAAAAAGAAATTGCCCCTTTTTATATGTTCTCCAGTAAACGATAGATTTAAAGTATTGAAGCTGATCGTTGGAAAGGTCAGAGAGTATATCGAACTTTTTTAAATCCTTAATAGAATATTGATTCATATTTTCACTTACACTTCCTTGCTAAATATTGAAGCAACTATCACTATTATAAAATATTAAGATTTAATGATGTATATGCATTAAAAGTATACAAATAATCGACAAATATAATTCTAGTATAGTTCACTGAACCTTAAACACGGAAAAGCTGAATTTTATTCATGCTTCGTCAGCATCATTCAGCTTTTCATTTCTTACACTTTATGCACTAATTTCAAATGATGAAAATTCATGTAGATTGAATTATTCCTGGCTGTTTGCAGCTCTACTATATTCCCCTCCACTCTATTAATCTTTCCGCTAATACTTTCTGTTTCATTCACATTAAAAACAACCAATTCATTCACCAGTTTTTCGATTTGAATTTCAAATGTTCTTGCTAATGGCAAAGCAGTTGGCTGCAACGGCAGAGCTTGATCATGAAGATTATATGGTTTTTCGTTATTTGAGTATGGAATTAACCATTTCAAATGATGAAGCGTTATATACATTGTCTTATAAATCGGTGAATAAAAAGCTATATAATTATTTAAAACACTTGTGATGTATCCATGTAATGGTTTATTTCCTGTCACGTATAGTTCTACAAACATCCCTTTGGCCGTTGTGAGCGTTTTTCTTAAAGAAACCGTTTCATCTACACTTATACTTGGAATATCGGTTTCAGTAGGTAAATGAAAGTTAAAATCCACTTCCGATTGTTTGATTGAATGTATGTTTTTCACGTGTAAGATAGAAATATATACATATTCCTTTCCGTCGTACAAAACCAGCAAATCGCCGCCAAGATCAACTAATAAACCGTTTATGTCTTGCTTTCCCGAGAGCTCTACATGTACAACCTCGCCAATTAAACCTTTTAATAATTTATTCATGCTTGTCACCTCTTTCTTCTTAAAGAATCATGATTTGTCGCCCCCTACCAAAAAAATCGAAGCGACAAATCATATTTTGTCATCATCTGGCTGATTTCGAACGATCTCTACGATTAGATGAACGTTTGCTGCTACTTTCCTGTTTCTTGCTGCTCCCCTTATTTTTTTTCTTTCTTACAGATAAACTGATATTGCGAATGTGGAAAAGGGCCATACGAACAAAGTCATCTTTTGTCATCACTGTTACATAGTCACAATTAACATCTATCAGAACACCTTCAACACTTTCAGGACCGCCGCGATTTATTTTCACATTAAAGTTTCGGAAGCTGTCTAATGCACTTTGGAAATCTCTTGGCGGCATAAACCGGAACCGATTCAAGAAATCAGATTCAAAGGCCATCTCTTTATACTTGGTCTGTGTAATACTTTTTGTATGATGCGGCTGATAAAAGACTAGTCCATCTTCAGCGGTCAACAAAGTATAATAATCATCCTTAACAGCGACAAGTTGACCGACGCGAGATTCAGGGCCGCCTCTATCTATTTTGACCACTTTTCCTAACAAATTATTAAACATATCATTACTCATTTTTGCAGACCTCCAAGTTATATTTTCCTTGTATTTATATGTGTCATATCATGACAAAGTACTATGGCATTCGCCTGATTTAACCAAGCTATCTTAAACAACACAAAAAAGAGGCGCCAAGGCACCTCTTTTAAGTCCGTTATTTATTTAAGCGAAAACAGCTGCTCCCTTTTTTGATATGATTGTACCTGCTTTTCCTTCAAGTGCGTCGAACGCTTTATCAAGGGAAGTGATGATTGTTTGGCGTTCTGGTTTGCTGTTAGCAAAATTGATGGCTGCTTCAACTTTCGGAAGCATGCTGCCTGGGGCAAAGTGACCTTCTTTCACTAACTCTTCCAGTTCAGCTACTGAGATTTCCTCAAGCTTGCGTTGATTTGGTTGGTTATAGTTAATATAAACATTATCAACACCTGTTAAAATGATTAGCGTATCAGCATCCACTAGTTCTGCTAGTTTTTGTGCAGCAAAGTCTTTGTCGATTACTGCTTCAATGCCGTGCAGTTCCTCATCCGTTTCAATAACCGGAATTCCGCCTCCGCCGACAGCGACAGTGATAATACCTTCTTCTACTAAGCTATTAATAACATGATGCTCGTGAATGCTTACCGGTTTTGGAGAAGCTACTACTCGTCTCCAGCCGCGTCCTGCGTCTTCTTTGAAAACAGCTCCGCTTTCCGCCATCGCTTTTTTCGCTTCCTCTTCTGTATAAAAAGGACCAATTGGCTTTGTTGGATTTTCAAATGCAGGGTCATTTTCATCGACAACCACTCGTGTAACAATGGTCGCAACATCCTTATGAATACCATGTTTTTTCAACGCTTTATCAATGGCGTTCTCCATCCAGTAGCCGATCATGCCTTGGCTCATCGCTCCGCACGTATCAAGCGGCATTGCCGGGTTTTTCTCACAATCGCCAGCTTTTTGCTGCAATAAAATATTTCCTACTTGTGGACCGTTGCCGTGAGCGATTACGATTTCCACATCATTTTTGATAAAACCTACCAATTGCTCCGCTGTACGATTTAATGCCTCTTGCTGTGCTTCTGCACTAGCATCGCCAGATTGAATCGCATTTCCGCCTAAAGCAATGACCACTTTTCTTTTCATAATCCTATTCCTCCATTA
>JBJFHH010000103.1:0-5577 GCA_051893475.1 Bacillus sp. (in: firmicutes)
GGAGGAATGCCGTCAAGTCCGGGAAGCTGGATGCCGGTTCAACCTCCTAAGCCGCCGCTGCCTCTTCAAGTCCCTCAACAATACCCATTCAATTGGGGCAGTTAAAAAAACTCCATGAAAAGCAAAAAAAGGACCGCTGATAAGTCAATACGACCTATCAGCGGCCTTTTTTGAAAGAAAGTATACTTTGAACTTGGATAGCTGTATAGCTCCAGCACCTCAGCCGCTAGTAAACTTCCCTCTCCTCTTTCTGATAAGTCAAAGCAGAAATGTTGAATCGGCCCGCTTATGACCTCGAGTGGCTGGCCGATGCAGTTGGACACATTGAATCGCTTCGCTTTTCCTATATCACTCGGCGTTTTCTTTTCGATGAGCTAAACGGCTGGAAGCGGCAGCTGCGATTGCTCCTACAATATCATCGAGAAAAGTATGGCATTGACCACCGGATTTATCATTTAATTTTTGCAGAATTCCCGGCTTTTGCTTATCGATGTACCCGTAATTAGTAAAGCCGATGGACCCGTATACATTGACAATAGAAAAAGCGAGCACCTCATCAACACCGTATAAACCTTCATCCGTTTCAATAATGGTTTGCAGCGGTTCTTCAAGTAAACGTTTTTCCGCTAAAATATCAAGCTGAATACCTGTCAAAATTGCATTTTGCACTTCCCGTTTAGACAGTACCCGTTCGACATTGTACAAGCATTCATCCATCGATAAATTTTCATGATAGGCTTTTTGCAGGTAAAGGACGAGTTCAGCGATGTCCTTTGTTTCGACGCCGCGTTCGTGCAGCCATTCGCGAGCAGTTTTTTCCGACAAACTGATTTGTTTTTCTTTCATTTATTGTTCCACCTTTATCGTATGTTTTTCTATTGGTTTTATTTTTAAAAGACAAGAAGAAGAGGAGTTTTAAAATGATTGAATTCATGCTCTATACTATGCTCCCATATTTGCACCTTGTACCTTGTACCTATGCAACAGTGCTAATTCTGTAGAATGGAAACTGCCGGGAGTATGAAAAATACCGTATAAATAGACATATACATGAATAGAATGCCCTAAATATAGCTGAAATACATATAAAGAAACGAGAGGTGAGAGCGATGCTTGAAGATGTCATTTATAAAAATTATGGGCTGGTTATGGAAAGGCAGGAAACAAAGGGGAATTACAGATGTTTCTTTTCAAACAATGCCTTATACACGATTGTTCCAATTTATGAGGTGAATGAAAATGAATTGATGGAACGCTTAAAATTGTCTGAGTTCATGAAACGTCAAGGGGATCCGTATGTCTCTTCCTTCGTGCCAACTGTCACTGAAACGTTTTTATCGGAAAGTGATGATAACGTTTTTCTTCTGATGGGGAATGCTCTCCTTGAGGAGCCGCGGTCTGTTCAAATGGGAAAAAAGCTGGCTAGATTTCATGAAAGAGGCCGTACATTCTCTGAGCCGTTGCAGGAATGCAATCGAATCGGCAAATGGAAGGAACTTTGGGAAGAGCGGATTGATCGATTGGAGAATGTATGGAAGGAGAAGGTGCAGTCGAACCCTGTCAATGAATTTGAAAGGATGTTTGTCGAGTCTTTTCCTTATTTTTTATCAATTGGAGAAAATGCGGTGCAATATTTGGTGGATTGTGAAATTGATGATGACCCTACAGCGATTGATGCTGGGACGGTTTGCCATGAAAGATTTTATAATGACATATGGCTGGGAGAATATTTAGTGAAAAATCCGTTTGATTGGGTGTTTGATCATCATTCGAGAGATGTAAGTGAATGGATTCGCGAGCATTATTTTCGTTTTCCGCATACGTATCGTCCGGCAATGACCAGCTTTGTTGAGGAGTATAGCTACTATACACCTTTAAGCAGTTTTTCATGGCGGCTGCTTTATGCCCGTTTGCTATTTCCTGTTCATTATTTGGAAGCAATCGAAAGATATTATAGCAGTAACAAGGAAGAGGAGCAGAGGAATGTAGAAGATTTTTTGCAAAACTATTTGCAACGAACGCATCACTACGAAGAATTTCTGCGCGAATTTTATGAGGTTCTGCGTGTGCCGGTTGGCCAACTTCGTATTCCGAAGGTCGATTGGTTGTAAAAGATTATTGAAAAGTGGTTAGCAACCGGGACAATACATGGTAAAATAAGTGCACGTTAAGTTTTCTGTAATTTTAGACTATTGAAATTAGTTTAAGATAGGAGTATAATGTCTTTTTAGTAAGTACATTTGTTTTTTACAGAAGAACAAAAAGGGGATTAAATGATGAAAGCTATTTCAATTGGTTTATTGGGATTAGGCACAGTTGGAAGCGGTGTTGTCCAGATTATCAATAATCATCAAGATAAGCTGATGCATCAAGTCGGCTGTCCGGTTAAAATAAAGAAAATTTTAGTGAAAAATATCGAAAAAGAGCGAGATTTTGAGATTGATAGAAGTATGTTGACTTTATCTCCGGAGGAAATAATCGATGATGCGGAGATTGACGTAGTCATTGAAGTGATGGGCGGAATCGAATCGACGAGAGAATACCTACTGAAAGCACTCCGCAACAAAAAACATATCATTACAGCCAATAAAGATTTAATGGCTTTATACGGTGCAGAGCTGTTGGAAGAAGCGACGCGCAATGGCTGTGATTTGTTTTATGAAGCAAGCGTAGCGGGAGGCATTCCGATTTTGCGCGGATTAGTGGACGGTTTGGCTTCGGACCATATTACTAAAATGATGGGTATCGTCAATGGTACGACGAACTTCATTTTAACGAAAATGAGCAAACTTGGAAGTCCGTATGAAGAAGTATTGAGCGAGGCGCAAAAACTTGGTTATGCAGAAAGCGATCCGACATCGGATGTGGAAGGATTAGATGCTGCCAGAAAAATGACGATTTTGGCGACGCTTGGCTTTTCGATGAAGATTGACTTATCGGATGTCAGTGTAAAAGGGATTACAGATATCACGAAAGAAGACTTGGATTACAGCAAGCGACTCGGTTATACGTTGAAATTGATCGGCATCGCTTCGCGAACAGGAGAAAAGGTTGAGGTGAGCGTACAACCGACGTTACTTCCGGAAGCGCATCCGCTAGCCAATGTGAATGATGAGTACAATGCTGTCTATGTGTATGGCGAGGCAGTAGGCGAGACAATGTTCTACGGACCGGGTGCCGGAAGTTTACCGACTGCGACATCCGTTGTCTCGGATCTTGTCATGACTGTGAAAAATATGCGATTAGGGGTCAATGGCCGCAGTGCGGCTGCGCCACAATATGAGAAGTGTCTAAAGAAGCCAGAGGATATTTTCTCTAAATATTTTCTGCGCTTGCATGTAAAAGATGAAATCGGCGTTTTTGCCAAGATTACAACGTTATTTGCTGAACATAATGTCAGCTTCGAAAAGATTTTGCAACTGCCGATAAAAGATGAGGATGCTGCAGAAATCGTCCTTGTGACACATCGTGCATCTTTGCAGGATTACGAAAATATTTTAAATCAGTTAAAAGATAATGCATTAGTTTACAATATTAAAAGCACCTACCGCGTTGAAGGAGATGAAGCATAATGAGTTGGCAAGGATTAATCAAACAATACAGCGAATTTTTGCCGGTTACGGAAAATACACCGGCGTTAACATTATTGGAAGGTAATACGCCATTATTGAAATGTGAGAACTTATCGGAGGAATTGGGCATTGAGCTTTATGTGAAATATGAGGGTGCCAATCCGACCGGGTCATTTAAGGATCGCGGCATGGTAATGGCGGTTGCTAAGGCGATCGAAGCCGGAAGCGATACAATTATTTGCGCATCGACAGGAAATACATCGGCAGCTGCGGCAGCGTATGCAGCAAGAGCAGGGTTGCGTTGCATCGTCATTATCCCTGACGGCAAAATTGCCATGGGCAAACTGGCGCAAGCCGTCATGTACGGCGCTGAAATTGTCGCAATTGACGGCAATTTCGATCATGCCTTGAAAATTGTACGCAGCATTAGCGAAAAATCGCCGATTACATTGGTGAATTCTGTGAATCCGTATCGTATTGAAGGCCAGAAAACAGCCGCCTTCGAAATTTGCGATGTGCTTGGTGATGCGCCGGATGTTTTAGTCATTCCAGTCGGAAATGCCGGAAACATTACAGCTTATTGGAAAGGCTTTAAGGAGTATCATGAGAAAAAAGGAACAAAGCTTCCGGAAATGCGCGGCTTTGAGGCGGAAGGTTCTGCAGCTATCGTGCGCGGTGAAGTGATTGAAGCGCCTGAAACTATTGCGACAGCAATTCGTATCGGCAATCCGGCCAGCTGGAAATTTGCCGTGGAAGCTGCTGAACAATCGAACGGTAAAATTGATGAAGTAACAGATGAAGAAATCATTGCCGCTTACAAGATGCTTGCTCGTAAAGAGGGAATTTTTGCAGAGCCGGGTTCATGCGCAAGCATTGCCGGACTGCTGAAACAGCTGAAATCGGGCGAAATCGCTAAAGGCAGCAAGGTTGTTGCTGTTTTAACAGGAAACGGGTTAAAAGATCCGACAACTGCTGTTGAATATAGTGAAGTGAAGCCTGTTGTACTTCCGACCGATGAAGAAGAGATTATTGCACATATTCAAGGTGTGGCTGCAGTATGAGCAACGATGACATGATGTTCAGCATCCGTGTACCGGCAAGTACGGCCAATTTAGGTCCAGGCTTTGATTCAATCGGACTGGCGCTTTCTCTTTATTTGACTGTGCACGTGCATCGAAGTGAAACGTGGGAGGTGACACCGCTGACGGAAGAAATGAAGGTGTTTCCGACCAATGAGCACCACTATGTCTTTCAAATTGCGAAAAAAACGGCAGCCAGCTACGGTAAAGAGCTGCCCCCTTGCCGTTTGGCGATTGAAAGCGAAATTCCGCTCGCTAGAGGGCTCGGAAGTAGTGCATCGGCGATCGTTGCAGGCATTCAGCTTGCAGACAGTCTCTGTCATTTGCAATTAACGAGAGAGGAAAAAGTTCATCTTGCATCTTCTGAAGAGGGTCATCCGGATAATGCGGGAGCTTCTGTTGTCGGCGGATTGGTAGTCGGCATGCATGAAACGGAGAAAACGTCCTTGTTGTCTTTTCCGTTGGCAAATGTGGAAGTAGCTGTTGTGATTCCTAAATATGAACTGCTGACAAGTGATTCGCGTAATGTGCTGCCGTCTTCATTGAGCTTTAAGGAAGGTGTAAAAGCAAGCGCGATTGCGAATACATTTTTGGCTGCAGTATTATCAGGTAATTATGAGCTGGCAGGAACTATGATGAAGCGCGATTTATTTCATCAGCCCTATAGAAGAGAGCTCGTGCCTCTTTTGACGGAAGTTGAGGAGTTTGCCTATGAAAAAGGCGCTTTCGGAGTCGCGTTAAGCGGAGCGGGGCCTAGCATCGTATGTTTTGCTGAAACAAAGCAGATGCCAAGCTTATTAAAGGGATTATCTGAGCGTTTTTCAGATTGCGATGTGAAGCAGGTGGATATTGATCAAGAGGGCTGTGTCGTGATGACGAAGGCAGATACGATTCACAGCTAGCGATAGAATCTTGAAAAGGGCCTC
>JBJFHH010000103.1:5677-45678 GCA_051893475.1 Bacillus sp. (in: firmicutes)
GATGACGAAGGCAGATACGATTCACAGCTAGCGATAGAATCTTGAAAAGGGCCTCCAGTAAGTCTTTTGACTTACTGGAGGCCCATACGTTTAAAGAATAAGTATATATTTTTGAACTTAGATGGCTGTCCAACCTTACACCTGCCATGCTCGGTCCTAAGCTGCCTCGCCTAAGAAACCAAGAGCGGGTTTCTCGTGCGATTCATCTTAGTCCTCCCGCATGGCTCCTTTTTCATTGAAGTCAAATCAAGGAGTTAAATCCAAAAATGAAAAAGGACCGGTGACGGTTTTTCTAATTCATACATTCTATTAAAAAACTTGTTCTACTTCTATAATGCCAGGTACTTCTTCAAGAAGAGCACGCTCGATGCCCGCTTTCAAAGTAATTGTAGAACTTGGGCAGCTTCCGCAGGCTCCAAGTAAACGAAGCTTTACGATGCCGTCTTCTACATCAACTAGTTCACAGTCACCGCCGTCACGAAGTAAAAATGGACGTAATTTATCTAAAACTTCTTGTACTTGTTCAGTAATTGCTTGTTCAGACATTCTATCGTCTCCTTTCCTCATCTTATTCATATTATAATCACAACAAAGGAAAAAATCCATTGAGTATTCTCACTTTCGGAAAAGATTGGTTTGCACTACAATGGAAGTGGAAATATTCTGAAAGGAAGTGTGCTAAATGATGAGTGAAGAAAGCAAAGTTGAAATTATCGTATACGGGGCCGAGCAAATTTGTGCTAGTTGTGTCAATCTGCCTTCGTCTAAAGATACATATGAGTGGCTGGAAGCAGCTTTAGGCCGCAAATTTCCGGGTCAGCAGTTTACTGTTTCATACGTGGATATTTTTGAAATGCACGAAGATCCAGAAAAAGCGGCTTTTTCTGCAAGAGTTATAGAAGAGGATTTATTCTATCCGGTTGTTGTCATTAAAGGTGAAATTGTCGGAGAAGGCAATCCGAAGCTGAAAGAAATTGTGAAAGAAATGGAGAAATACGGGTATACGGTGAATGGATAGTAAAAAACGAATCACCGAAATGGCGATTCGTTGTATTCATCATAGGGTGGGCGCTTGCGCTTTTGAATCAGCCTGTATGGAATTTATGCATCCATAGGATTCCTGATTTCAGCAGGCGGGCCACACGTCCTTTAATCGGTGTTTCACCGACAAGACCGAAGCCTTGTTTTTTACCAAGCGATCCAAGCATACCTTTGAATTTCATTCGCGGGAAGCTTTCAGGAAGTGGTTCTCCCTTCCATTTCTTTTCAAGAACAACAGCGATTTGTTCTGCTTGAGCCTGAGCCAGCTGAGCGCTAGGCGCATGGTTAAGGCTGGCACAATCTCCAACAACGAATACATTTTCAAAGTTAGGAATGAAATGCTGCGGAGTGAGTTTTATACGAAGCTGCGGATCTTTCTCCACCGGTAAATCACGGACAAGTTTGACAGGTTGAATGCCGGCAGTCCAAACGATGACATCACTTTCAACCGGCTCATCGTGGTTAAATAAAACGCTCGGTTCTACTTTTGTAATATTAGATTCACTTATGATTTCAACATTGTGTTTTTTGAACCAATCTGCCACATAGTTGCTCAGTCGCGGCGAGAACGAGGAAAGAATCAATTTGCTTCGGTCAAATAGTTTGATTTTTAAATCCGGTCGGCTTTCGATCAGTTCGCTGGCCAATTCAACGCCGCTAAGTCCGGCACCGACAATCGATACAGTAGCGCCTATACTGAGATTATTTAGAGCTTGATATGTTTTACGCGATTTTTCAATCGTTTGAATACTGTAGGTGTTGTCTTGCGCTCCTTGAACATTATGATATTTATCAGTACAGCCAAGTCCGATCACAAGATCATCGTATTGGATTTCTTCTCCGTCCTCTAATCGCACAGATTTATTTTCCAATGAGATGTCGCGAACGTTGCCGCATACATACGTTAATTGCGGATGCTTTGGAAAACCAACACGAATATGCTGATCCGAAATCGTACCAGCAGCGAGTGCGTAGTATTCGGTTTTTAAGCTATGATATGGATTGCGGTCGATCAAAATGATCTCTACATCATTAGGTAAGCGATTTGGAAGTAAAGTATCAATAATTCGCATACCTCCATATCCTCCACCAAGTATAACTAGTTTTTTCATCACATACGTCCCCTTTACGTTTATGCTAGTTTGCTAGTTTTTTTGCTGTAGGAGATGAAATTATCCTTTTTAATAATTTATTATACCCCTTTTTAAAACAATCTAATGATACGGTAAATACGTTTACGTACATTATTATCCATAGAGTAGTATAGCGGAATTGAAGAAAAACTACAATTAATTTGAGAAAATTTCAATTTCGTAGATGATTAAAACTGTTTTGCGAATATTTGACTGTATCATAAAAAGAGAGTAGCATGGGAGAAGTAGTGAGGTGAAGAAGATGATACAGCCAATTGTAGAATTTTGTGTGAGAAATTTGGCGAGCGGTTCCTATAAAGCATTAGAAGTTTTGGAAAAAGACCCGAATCTGGACATCATCGAATACGGCTGCCTTGGATACTGCGGTAAATGCGCAAATTATATGTATGCGCTTGTTAATGGAGAAATCGTTACCGGTGATACGGCTGAGGAGCTTGTTCAAAATATATATGAATACTTGGAAGAGAATCCAATGTTTTAATAAAGCCGGCAATTTAGAGCCGGCCTTTTGCAGTTAATGGACTGTTCAGTTTTCAGTTCTTCCTTTTCTTCTTTCCCTTATTTCCTTCCAGCGCTCTTGCGCCATTTCAATCAATTTAGTTTCAACTGTTCTTTTTCGACTTTCGATTACTTTAGAAAAATATTGAACGGCTGTTTCTTCTTTGTCGGTCCGGCGCGCCAATTCTCCCAGCCAATACAACATGTGGACATCCGATAGTTGAGTGCCTCTACAATCCTCCCTCGAAAACGATTCGTAATAGTTATGAAAAGCAAGTTCCCAAAAGTGTTGTTCCTGTTTTTTTCTGTAAACGGTAAAGCCAGGCGGCACGAAGATAAAGCCCACCGATAATGACGAATTTTTCTTTTTTTAACGTCGCTGTATAAGCAGCCAGTTTATACGTTCTGATTGCCTCTTTCATGCTCCTTTCGCCGCCGAAATCAAAAGGAACCCATTTGTTAGTGATATTCTCGATTAATGCTTCCTTTGTTCCGGGAGGAAAATAGCTGGAGAAATCAGCCGAGAAAGAGTACCCGCAGTTCGGGCAAATAAAAATAGTATATAAAAAAGTCCATTACGAATGTATTAAAAGTGGTAATTATTTCACAGTTTCCACGATAGCCATATTGAAAACTTGAGCAGAAGCCTGATTATTGTATATACTGATAATGAATTCCTTTAACATAAGGAGGTAATTAGGAATGGAACCGATTATTACAATTACTGATGCTGCAGCAATGCAGATAAAAGATATGATGAAACATAATGATGAAGAAGGAGCAATCCTTCGCGTTGCTGTCCACGGCGGCGGCTGCAGCGGCCTTTCGTACGGGATGGGTTTTACTCACGAAGTAGAGGAAAAGGACATTGAATTGACTCTGCAAGGGATTCCGGTCGTTATTGACGCTGAAAGTGCTCCTATTTTAAAAGGGACAATCATTGACTACAAGCAATCTCTAATGGGCGGCGGTTTTACAATCGACAACCCGAATGCGATTGCTTCCTGCGGATGCGGCTCTTCTTTCCGTACAGCACAAAATGCCGGGAAGCCGGAAGAATGTTAATTTGAATAAAGAAAAGCCTTTCTGAAAGCGAAAAAATGCTTTTGGAAAGGCTTTTTTAAATTAATCTGCAAAGTTATTAAAACGGCAAGTACTGTAATCTCGCTCTACGCCTAAACCTTTCGGAACCATCGTTTCAATCAGGTAGTCATTTTCCTCATAAACGATTTTTTTCAGCTCGATACCGAAATAATCCATCATATTAGCTTCTGTCATAATCGAACGAACCTCGCCGTAAATGGCTTTTTTATGTTTGGCTGTCATAAGGACGCGATCAGCTAAGTAAAAAGCATGGTTCGGATAATGCGTGTTAATAATACATGAAATTCCACGTTCCTTCGCAAGTTTCTTCAACGTGCTTAATATCACGATTTGCTTCTGAATATCTAAATGCGATTCCGGCTCATCGAGAATGAGAATTTCCGGATTTGAGACGAGCGTGCGGGCAATTAAAGCAAGCTGAAGCTCTCCGCCGCTCACTTCATTGCACGACTTGTTAGCCAAATGGGCGATTCCCACTGTATCGAGTGCTGCTATCGCTTCTTCGCGATCTTTTTTAGAAGGTTGAGCCAATGTGCTGATATAAGGAGCTCTTCCCATAATGACCAGCTCTTCCAGCGTAAAACCGAACACCATTTTATGCGCTTGCGGAACGTAGCCGATACGTTTCCACAAATCCTTGCGAGAGATGGAAGCAAGAGGCTTCCCGTCAATTAACGTTTGTCCTTTTTTCCATTCCAGCAGACCGGTAATGCATTTAAGCATTGTTGTTTTTCCGGCACCGTTAGGACCGAGAATGGCCATGATTTCACCGCTGTCCAATGAAAAGTTAATATCGGATTGATATAGGAACGGAGCTGTTTCTTTTCTTTTTGCGTAAAAGTAGTTCCCCTCTTGTACGTCGATTCTCAAGACCATCCTCCTCCTGTTTTTCTAAGTAAAATTGCAAAAAACGGTGCTCCGATAATCGCAGTTAAAATCGATAATGGAATTTCAGTAGCAGTAATGGAACGCGCCAAGTTATCGATAATCAGTAAATAAGCGCCGCCAATCGAAACAGATACAGGTAGTACTAGCTGATTATTGTTACCGACAATCATACGGGCAATATGCGGAATGATTAAACCGACCCATCCGACAATTCCGGCAACTGCAACAGATGCAGCGGTTATTAGTGTTGCACCGAAAATGACCGTCCATTTCAGACGTGTAACTGAAATACCGAGTGATTTCGCCTCATCTTCCGGCAGTGTAAGCAAGTTGATGCGCCAGCGCAGCGCATATAAAATCAGGATTCCGACTACGATAATCGGTCCGGCAATGTAAACGTCTTTATACGTTGCAGTTCCAAGACTGCCCATCAGCCAATAAGTGATGGCAGGAAGTTTTTCTTCCGGATCGGCGACAAACTTCGTTAATGAAATCAATGCATTAAATAGGGCAGAGGTGACGACTCCTGCAAGTACGAGCATAAAAATAGGTGCGCTTTTCTTTATGCCGCTAATGACATACGTGAAGATGATGGCTCCTAATCCGAAAAGCAGTGCCATCACTTGTGCGGCGAATCCGTGGCCGGTAATTAAAATACCAAGCGATGCCCCGAAGCCTGCGCCGGCAGAAACACCTAATATATCGGGACTGACAAGCGGGTTGCCGAACATGCCTTGGAAAGCGGCTCCGGCAATGGCTAAGCCGCCTCCAATTAAGAATGCTAAAATGATGCGCGGAAGGCGAATTTGCATCACAACAGTCTCTTCCATTTGCGTCCATGTCTGTTCAATCGGGAAAATAGGAGAAATCAATATTTTAATTATTTGTCCTAAGTCAACACCAAAGCGGCCGATTCCGAGAGAAACGATTGCGATGACAATCGGCAACGCCCAGAAAAGAGCGATTTTCCATTTTTTCATTTTATATCCCTACTTTTACTGTTTAGCTGCATCAGAGGAAGGGTGCAGAATTTTGTCTGCTTGTTCTTCTGTTACGTCATATTCATAGAAGTTTTTGTAGTATGTTTGAATTTCATTGACCATATCATAATCAAATAATTCCGGATGATTTTTCTGTGCCATCCATTTCAGCATTAAAGGAGCATCACCACTTGGCGGGAACCATCTGTAGATGCCCAGTGGAATTTTATGCACATTTCCTTCTTTAACGGCTTTAACCTGACTCCAGTCTTGTCCTTCAACTTTATTTTCCAATAAGTCTTCCGGCTGTGTTTCGGTAAAATTCGTGATGTAAATAATATCAGGGTTCCAAGCGTAAATTTGCTCCATGTTGACTTCTTTTCTGCCTGTAACATCATCAGCTGCTACATCAATCGCGCCTGTCGCATTAAACCACTGATTTCCGAAGAAGTTTGATCCGCCGACAACAATGCTTCCGTCAGAGTGCTGATACAGAAGAAGCGCTCTTGGCTTGTCCTCATCTGATACATTTGCTAATGCAGTATCTAATTCAGCTTGGACTGCTTCACCTTCAGCGAGGAATTTATCAACACGATCTGTTGTTCCTGTAATGTCGCCAGTCAGCTCCAGCCAGCTGTTGAATGTCGCTAACGGTTCTGCAGCAGCAGCATCAATTGCTTTGACAGCAACTGTTGAAATGCCTGCTTCTGTTAGCTTTTCGATTGATTTCTCATCGGTTGAAATTTCGAAATAAAGCTGAGGCTGAATCTTCATTAATTCCTCAACATTGACTTCTCCGTTTTGAATAAAAGAAGTATCCGCTTTCAATACGTCGGGAGAAATATCAGCTAAAATTGAATTTTCCGCTGCATTATATGAATTCGGGTGCATACCGACGATTTCTTTTGTTGAATTTGTTGCTACATACCAAGTAGAAAAGTAAGGAAGGATTCCGCCTGTTACGACACGCTCCAGGTCTCCTGTAATGGTCACATCGCGGCCAAGCTGATCTTGGATAATTCTTTCTTCCGCTGTTACTTCCACTTCATTTGAGCTTTTTGATGATGTATTGCTTTCCTCAGATCCGCAGCCGGCAACAATGGCAGCAAGTGCAGCTGTCGTTGCGAATAGACCGAATTTCTTTTTCATTTTAGTACCCCTTTTCAGTTTTGTTCCCATCCTATGTACGCAAGGGAGTTTCTTTGGACTTTTTAAAATTTTTCGAACTGTCGATGTAAATTATAATGATAATCATTATCATTTGTCAATGAATAAAGCTTTTGTAATAAAGTAACAGAGCTGTAAATGTTTTGTTGATAATGTTGGTAAATCTCTAACTAACAAAAATGTAAGCATTTTCTTAGACGGAATTTTAATATACTGATAATATCGAGAATGAAAATTATTATCATTTATATATCGATGGGGTGAAGGCAATGGCAGACAACAAGAGTATCTTAATGATTGATGCAGGAAATGCATTCGGTTTCAGAAAACGAAATGATTCATTTTACCAAGACAATTTCACATTTGTAGATCAGTATGAGTTTGCGGATGTAAATTTAGATGATTATAAATGTATTTCAATTAATGCGTTTGTCGATCAAGTAATGCTTGAAAAAAATAAAGAGAAAATTGCACAATTTTTAGCACAAAAGAAAATTGTTGTGTTCAGTGGGAATTTATATTTGGATTGGCTTCCTGGAGGGGCTAACTTTGTTCCAAAAACAATCAACAGCCACTCGGATTATGTGGTGTCGGTAGCGAAACCGCATTCTATCTTTGAAGGCGTAGATCCTCAAGATATGACATACAATAAAGGCGTTTCAGGCTTCTTCGCAAGAGGACATCACCCGGCTCCGGATGGGGCGGAAGTGTTATTGACATTGCCGGATGGTGAGCCGATAGTTTATATCGACCGCACAACAACAGAAGGAACGATTCTTTCATATGTAGGAAATGATCTTTTCGGTTATATGATCAACAGCAAATCATCGATCCGAATCAGTCAGCAGCTTCTGCAGTGGGTGCATGATGAATATGAAGAACGTAAGAAAGGAAGTGTTGCTCAATGAGGAAAATAGCAGTAGTATACAGCGGAAGCTCCCAGCATCACCGTACATTTAATGAACCAAAATACAAAAAATATATTAGCGAACTTATCTATTTCCCTGATTTAGAGCACGCTTCTTTAGATGGCATTGATGTGCTGTTTTTGCCATCGCAGCTACATGAAGGACTGTTAAACAAAAACAAACAAAAAATCAATGATTTTGCTGAGAGTGGCGGAATTGTTGTCGCAATGGGGCCACAGCCTTGCGAGTGGATTCCTAATCAAAAATGGGAGTTCAGACCAACGAACTTCTGGTGGTGGCTTGAAAAGGACGCGAAGAGCGGACTTGTGTTTCCAGATAAGGAATATGGGATGTTTAAATATTTAACAGAGGCAGACTGCACATGGCATCAGCATGGTGTATACTGGCCGCCTGAAGGGACAAGACCTCTTGTGACAACAGAAGATGGCGGAGTTGTTATGTATATTGATCAAGTAAGTACAAAAGGAACTTGGATTGTGACGACGCTGGATCCGGATTTCCATTATGGATCTTATTTTATGCCGGCAACAGAACGTTTCTTGGATGGCTTTTTCCCTTGGCTGTCTGAAGGGGAAATTTAAAACGAAAGCACCAGCTAGACTGCCCTGGGCAGTTTAGCTGGTGCTTTTTCTTATTTAAACATAGACGTACTATGTAACGGTTGGACTTTTGCTTTCGGGTCGATATAGGATTTGGCATTGTTGACAGCGATAGGCGCTTCGCCGAAACCGCAGGCAATTAATTTGACCTTGCCTTCGTATGTGCAAATATCGCCTGCTGCATAAATGCCGGCAATATTCGTTTCCATTTTTGAATTGACGGTAACCGCATTTTTTTCGATTTCCAGCCCCCAATTTTTGATTGGACCAAGAGATGAAATAAACCCGAAGTTGACAATTAATGCATCCAGATCAATGATTTCCTTCTCTCCTGAATTGGCGTGCTCTAGTTCAATTTGTTTGATTTTCTGATTATCACCGATGATAGCGGAAGGAATATAAGGTGTTTTAACCTCAACTTTAGAATTATGTAGATTCTCGACACTGTGCTCATGGGCGCGGAACTTATCACGGCGATGGACAATATACACTTTCTCAGCGATATTCTCCAGCATTAATGCCCAGTCTACTGCTGAATCTCCGCCTCCACAAATAACAACCTTCTGACCGGCAAATTTGTTCAAATCGTCAACAAAGTAATGAAGATTGGATTTCTCGTATTGAACAGCATTTTCGAGTTCGAGACGTCGAGGTTGAAAAGCTCCGTTTCCTGCAGTAATAATGATGGCTTTTGTATAATGTATGCCTTTTGAGGTTGTAAGCTTAAAGCTGTTGTCCTCCAGTCGCTCTAGTTGTTCGACAGCTTCTTCTAATACGATGGAAGGTTCAAATTTAGCCATTTGCTCTTTTAAATTATTTATCAGTTCTTGTGCTCTTATTTTTGGGAAACCGGCTACATCATAAATATACTTTTCGGGATATAGTGCAGAAAGCTGTCCGCCAAGCTGTGGCAGACTTTCGATAATCTTTACAGAGGCCTGTCTCATGCCGCCGTAAAATGCGGTAAATAATCCGGTAGGTCCTCCGCCGATAATGGTAATGTCGTACACTTTTTGATCTTCATCCATAATAAAGCCCCCTTTTGCGAGTAATTACACAATCTATGTATCATTTTATCATAGATAGTCTGTCCTATTAAGGTTTGAAATAACTAAATTTTTACAATTTTCTCCTTTTGTCTTTTGGGGATACGGATAAAATACACAAATAAAACATAATTTAACAAAAATTCAATTAATTATAATAATCTTAATTGACTGCCGACAGCTTGTTCAGTACACTTAAGTTGGGATGCTTCAAGGAGGTGTGCTTTGCAAAATGCCATTGTCAATACCATCTTTTATCATATCGATCGTTTTGTTTTTGGTACTGTTTTTTGGGATTGGATTTTTATTGAACATGTTATTTCGTTCATCATGGATTATGGCGGTGCTTTTTCCGCTCATTGCAATTTATATTATAAACAATGCTAAGCTGATTCAATATGTGAAAAATCCTGAAGCAACATTCGGCCAATTAGGCAGCAATTTTATGAATTTGGCTTTTGCTGATATCGTTATATTGAGCAGCGGCTTTATCGGAGCCATTGCATCCGGTATTACGATAAAAACTTTAAGAAAAAAAGGCTATCAGATGTTTTGATGATCAACCCGCAGCGAACGAAGGCTGTGGGTTTTTTGTCATTTAGGAAATAATAAAATTTCTACATTTTGTATAAGTTTGAATAGAATCGGCCCGCTTGTGCTTTTGTTCTTTGTTGAATATTTTGTTCACCCGATGGAAAATACTATACTTCGAGAGGAGTGAACAAAGATGCCAACATTAAAACGTATGGTGAAAAAAATAGGAATATCTTTGCTGATTATATTGGCGCTGGAATCAACCTATTATCAGGTTACAGGCATAAAAGCCGGGAAGCTTGATTCAAATAATGACATATTTTCTTCTTTACAAATGAGTGTGCAAGCAATTGAGGACGGCTACAAACTGACAAAGTATGAGAAAGCAAGAGTCGTTGCAACGGGCTATACGGCCGGTGAGGAATCAACAGGTAAAACGTTGAATCATCCTGCGTATGGCATCACATACTCGGGAGTGAAAGTGAAACGGGATTTATTTTCTACGATAGCAGCCGACCTTGATGTCTTTCCTTTAGGGACGATTCTTTGGATTCCAGGATACGGGTATGGTGTTGTTGCTGATAAAGGCGGGGCGATAAAAGGAAATCGACTCGATTTGTATTATGAAACGGTTGCTGATGTATATGCTGAGTGGGGCAAGAAAGAATTAGATGTATATATTATTCAAAAGGGCAATGGCATGTTGACCGAGGAGCAGCTGATGGCTTTAAATGAGGATGAAGAGATGCAAGTTTTTCGACAGCAATTTACAAAGAAACAAGAAAAATAATTGATTCTTCCTTTCTTTTGCCCGCTTTTTAATCTGGTGCTGAGCCATAGGATTGAAAAGCGGGAATGTCATCACATTATAAGAATGAATAAACAATAAAGGCGATGATGATGCCTGTTATTGCACCGAAAAATACTTCAATCGGCTTATGTCCGAGTAATTCCTTCAAAATCTTTTGTTTCTTTTTATCTTCTTGTTCCTGCCAATGTTTTGCCTCTTCAATAAAGGTATGGAAATCCTTCACTAATTGGTTCAAAACCGCTGCTTGTTCGCCTGCTTGCCGGCGTACCCCGGTTGCATCGAACATCGTGATAATTGCAAAAATGACAGCAACAGCGAAGATTGGAGAGCTGACACCTGCCTCAATGCCGACAGCTGTTGCTAAAGCTGTTACTGCCGCTGAATGGGAGCTGGGCATTCCTCCAGTGCTTGTTAATAATGACCAATCAAATTTTTTGCTGGCAATAAAATTAATCGGCACTTTAATGAACTGTGCGAAAAAAATCGCAATAAGAGAGGCGATAATCGGGAAATTCCATATTTCGCTCATGTGCTCACCTTCTTTTACATTTAGATTGCGTCCGTCTGGAACGTAATTCTCCATTTATCTATATTCTACCACTCAAGTATCAAAAGTATGGTTAAAATAATATGTTTTTTAAGTTAAATATCACATGCGACAAAAGAAATGCTAATATAATAATGTTACGTGAATATTTAGAAATGAATTGAATTTCTGTTTTTAATGAAAGATTGGAGAGGATTCGGATGTTTTCAATGCAACCGCAATGGAATCAAGAAAGTGAGAATGAGTGCCTGATTGTAGGGGTTCATAAGCCGGGAAATCCATTAGGAGGAGTACTTGCTGTTTGTGATAAGGCAATGGACCAGCAGATTTCGCAACTAATTAAAAGCGGTGACATTTCTATTTCAAAGAAATCCATCACGCTTATCCATACACTCGGAAAAATGAAGACAAAGAGAATCATCCTTGTCGGATTGGGAAGAGAAAACCAAGTGACGGAGGAAGATTGGAAGGAAGCACTAGGTATGGCCTTCAGAAAGGTGAAGGAACTGCGATTATCCCAAGTTTCTATTGACCTGGATTCATTGGCAGGCGCTAATGTACCGGTTGAAAGAGCCGCACATTTACTGGGTGAAGTATATATGCTTTCGCTTTACACTTTCGATGGCTATAAGCAGAAAAATGTAAAGGCGCCAGTTGAAATCAAGGACATCACCCTGCTATCTGAGAGCGGCAGAGCGGCATTATTGCAGGAAAATGCGCACCTTGGGGCGATTTATGGTTCGGGGACAAACTATGCGCGTACATTAGTTAATCTGCCACCTAACATTTTAACAGCTACAAAGATGGCGGAATATGCAAAGGAATTGGCGGATCAATACCAATTCGAGCTGGAAGTGCTAAACAAAGAAGATATGGAGCGTCTTGGCATGGGGGCTTTGCTGGCTGTCAACCAAGGTTCGGTTGAGCCGCCTGCAATGATTGTTCTGAAATACCAAGGGAAATCCGAGTGGAAGGATGTCATCGGACTTGTAGGGAAAGGAATTACATACGATACAGGCGGGTATTCCTTAAAGCCTCGTGAGAGCATGGTCGGCATGAAAACCGATATGGGCGGCGCAGCAGCAGTATTGGGTGCCATGCGTATTATAGGTGAATTGAAGCCGGAGCAAAACGTAGTGGCTGTTATTGCTTCGACAGATAATGTCGTTAGTGCTGAAGCATTTAAGCCGGATGATGTGATTGTATCATTGAGCGGAAAAACGATCGAAGTGCTGAATACAGATGCAGAAGGACGTTTAGTGCTCGCGGATGCTGTAACGTATGCAAAGCAGCACGGAGCAGACTATTTAGTAGATGTTGCAACTTTAACGGGAGGTGTCATTGTTGCTCTTGGAAATGAAATGACGGGCGTGTTTACAAACAACGATGCTTTCCTCGGAAAAGTAAAAAGCGCTTCTGAAAAAAGCGGCGAGCCGATGTGGCAGCTTCCAATTACAGCTAAGGATCGTGAAAGAGTGAGAGGCAGCAAAATAGCGGATTTGAACAATTCTCCGGGACGTGAAGGACATGCGATTATGGGTGCAGCCTTTGTCGGTGAGTTTGCAGAGGATACACCATGGGTGCATCTTGATATTGCCGGAACATCCGTTAGTAAAAAAAGCACAAGCTTGCATACCCACGGAGCAACTGGTGTCATGGCAAGAACGCTGGCGCAGTTGGTTGTTGATTTTACGATGCGAAAATAATGAGCAGATCTGTTGCTATTTTTAGACTTAGGCAGTTCGATGATGTCTAAGCTTGTACCTGTTATGAACGGGACTAAGCCATTCCGTCTATGAAACCAAAAAGCGGGTTTCTTGTGCGTTATGTCTTGGTCCCTCAGCAGGGCTCTGTTTCATTACAATAAATCAGAGCGAATTATTATCACCAATATTTATTCCATACTAAGTTCAGTGTGACAGTTGCGACTGGAGAGACGGATTGCTGGATTGGCGTAAAGGTAATAGTTACTGAATTAGGCGTATATGAAGCGTTCACTTTACTGTTCGTAGGAAGGGGGAAAGGATTTCTTTGAGTAATTCTGTTTTTGATTGTTGAGCAGCATCCATAATTTTTTTGGCGAATTCTGTTTCTATTAAGCTTTGAGAGAGTACCTGAGCATCCTGTAAGAGGATAAGCACCTGTTTGGATGAGTTAACAAACTCTGTAGGGTTAACTTCCGGAAAGGCTGTTTGGCGATTGTATGAATCAATTGGAATTGAAAATTCTATGGCAGGAATTTGAGACGGCTGATTATTCGGCCATCCAGTGTGTATAGGATGATAATAGTTATAATACGGATTTTGCATATACAGTACCTCCTTTGAAATTGCTGAAGAAAAAACAGCAAACATTTTTCTACAGTATATGGAAAAATGGGTTACATGCTACAGACTGCGTGAGTAGGAGAATTGGCTATTAGGCCTGCAATTTTGCACACAAAAAAAGCTAGGCAATGCCTAGCTTTTAGAACGAGCGCGATCTCTTTTTAAATCATCACGAACACTTTTGTCCCACAATTTCACGCCTGAATTATAGGCAGCTCGACTGATCAAGTGACCTGATACAGGAGCTGTAAAGAAGACGAATAAAATTCCGAGAATCACTCGGGAATTAAAATGCCCGTGTTGCGCATAAAAGTAAATGAAAGTCGCAAGCATGACGCTCATGACACCGAGCGTGGCGCTTTTTGAAGCGGCATGGTTGCGTGTGTATACGTCCGGGAGCCTGATTAAACCGAAGGCAGAAACGGCACTTAAAAATGCGCCCAAAAGCACGAGCAAGGCAACGATTAGTTTACTGATTTCTATTTCGGTCATCTTCAATAATCTCTCCCTTCTCTAAAAACTTTGCCATAGCTACTGTTCCGATGAATGCTAAAATACCGAGCAGCAAGATAACCTCAAGATAGGCATATGTATCAAGCACAATTGAAATCAGCGCGATGACAGCAATTAAATTCACACCGAGCGCATCAAGCGCAATAACGCGATCCGGGATCGATGGACCTTTAATCACTCGATAGATTAAAGCCAGCATAGAAAGCGAAATCAATACGAGAGCAAATGTAATCACAAAGTTAAACATTAGCGGCTCACCTCCATGATTGCTTTCTCAAATGAGTTTTTAATAGCATCGATGTCAGATTGCACATCGTTAATGTCCATCGCATGAATGTATAATGTTTTGTTGTCATCCGATACATCGATTACGAGAGTACCCGGTGTCAAAGTAATCAGATTGGCAAGCAACGTGATTTCCCATGGGTTTTTCAGCTCTGTTTTCAAAGCGAAAATACCTGGCTTCATATCAAGCTTCGGTTTGATGATAACCTTCAGCACGGAGATGTTGGCCATAATCAATTCTTTAATGAACAGGAAGAACAGCTTGATGACAGCCCATACTCTGATCAGATAGAATCGCGAATTGAAAAATCTGCGGAAGCTCAGCAATAATAAAATCCCTAGTAAATATCCAACTATAAATGATGATGGGTTATAAGAATGTGACAAGAACATCCATACTAAGGCTAAGACAACATTTAATAAAATTTGAAATGCCATTTCACATCACTCCTTTAACACCGCATCAATATAGAGATCCGGATTCAATAATGTTTCTGTAGCTTGTGAGAAGTATGGCAACAATTTTTCCAATCCAAGACCGAAAGCCAGTGAAATCGCTACAAGAACCATAGCCGGCACAAGTAAAGTGTTAACTGTTTTCGTTTGCTTGTTTTCGATTTTCATTGGAACTCCCCAGAAGCCGTTTATGAATACTTTCATAATCGAGTAAAGCACAATTAAGCTTGATCCAAGGATGATGAATGTGCCGAAATAATCTCCGGCCTCAATCGAACCTTGAACAATCAGCAGTTTGCCGGCAAAGCCGCTTAACGGCGGAATACCTGCTAATGAAATCGCTGCAACGAAGAACGTCCAGCCGACAACCGGGAATTCTTTAATCAAACCGCTCATTTTACGCAAATCATTGGTGCCAGCTATTTTCGCCATAATGCCGATTAATAGGAACAGCGCCGCTTTAATGATCATGTCATGCACTAAGTAAAGTACGGCTCCGTTTGTGCCTGCTTCATTGTACAGCGAGATTCCGTACACGATGACGCCGACAGCAATAATGATGTTGTAAATGATAATTTTTTTAATATCCCAGTAAGCAACCGCTCCGATTATACCGATGATAATCGTTGCGATGGCAATCCAAGCTAATAAAGTATGCGTGTAATCTGTATCATGGTAGAACATTAATGTATATGTGCGAGTGATCGAGTATACCCCGACCTTCGTCAATAATGCTCCGAACAGGGCAAGAACCGGTGCCGGTGCTGCGTAGTAAGAACCCGGAAGCCAGAAGAATAACGGGAATACTGCACCTTTTAAGCCAAATACAATCAGGAATAGGACGGCAATAACCGTAATGATTCCCGGCTGTCCAATCTCAGCGATACGCTCAGAAAGATGAGCCATATTCAATGTGCCGACAACGGAATACAGATAAGCAACAGCGATAACAAATAAAGCGGATGAAATGACATTCACCAGTATATATTTGATTGTTTCGCGCAGCTGAATCTTTGTGCCTCCAAGGACAAGAAGCACATAGGAAGACATCAGCATAACCTCGAAAAATACGAAAAGGTTAAAAATATCGCCTGTTAAAAAGGCGCCGTTTACACCAATTAACAGCATTTGAAAGATTGGATAGTAGTAAAACTGCTCTCTTTGTTTTCCAATTGAATTGAACGAATAAATAACAACACATAATGCAATCACATTCGTCGTCAATACAAGAATCGAAGAAAGCATGTCCGCTACAATCGTAATACCGAACGGTGCGGCCCAACTACTTACATCCAGTGAAGTAATACCGTTCGCGTGAACATCCGCAATCAAGTACAGCGCAAGAAAAATACCGGCTGTCAGTGAAATGACCGAGAATGTTTTCTGGACTTTCAGATTGCGGAAAAACAATAATAATATGCCTGAGATAAACGGTAACAGTATAGGAAAGATAACCATATTATTCATTTGATTCATTTCCTCTCAATAAATCCATGTTGTCTGTCCCAAGCTCTTGATACGTTCTGTAAGCCAACACAAGAAAGTAAGATGTAACACCAAAGCTAATAACAATTGCTGTTAAAATTAAAGCTTGCGGCAAAGGATCTACATATGAATCGGCATGCTCGCCCAAGAGCGGAACAGCTCCTTGTTTCAAACCGCCCATCGTCAAAATCAACAAGTGGGCTCCGTGGCTCAATAAACCAGTTCCGATGATAATGCGCAAAATGCTTTTGGAAAGCATTAAATAAGTGGCGCACATAAAAAGGATACCTATAACAACAGCCATTAAAATTTCCATTATTCACTCTCCCCTATGCTCTGAATAATCGTCATCGTCACACCTACAACGACCAAATACACACCTAAGTCAAATAAGGCAGCTGTATGCAAGGAGGTTTTTCCTAGAATCGGCAAATCGAAATAGCCGTAATAATGAGTCAGGAAGGGATCGCCTTGAAAAACAGCGATTAATCCCGTCGAGACTGCTGTCAATAAACCGACCGCAATCAAAATACGGTAGTTAATCGGCAAAATGTTGCGTACTGTCTTCATATCATAAGCAATCATAATCAGAACGATTGCAGCGGAAGTCATTAATCCTCCGACAAAGCCTCCCCCGGCATAATAATGACCGGAGAAGAATAGGCGAATCGAAAAGAGAACAATGACTAACGAAACCACTTTAGTAGCTGTTTGCAAAATCACATCATTTGTTTTCATTCGCTTTTTTCCCTCCTTGCTTTGTCAGTCTTAATTTAATCATGCCGTATATACCCAGCGCAGCGATTCCTAATACAGTGATTTCAAACATTGTATCAAGTCCGCGATAGTCAACAAGAATTACGTTAACCATGTTTTGACCGCCGGCTTCAGTATAAGTTGTCTCGACATAGTATTGCGAAATCGAATCAAATAGTTTAGTGCTGCTTGCCGATAAAGCGATTAAGGCAACAATTATACCTACTCCAAGCGAAATGACAAAGTTCGTCATCTTGAAGCGAATGCGCTCCTCCTTGCGGAAATTCTTTGGAAGGTGATAGAAGCACAATAAGAATAATGCGGTTGAAACTGTTTCAATAACCAACTGAGTCAAAGCTAAATCAGGCGCTCTGAACAATACGAAGAATAATGAAACGGTGTAGCCGACTGAACCTAACACGATAATCGATGTTAAGCGGGACTTCACAAAGATAATTGAAATCGCTCCAATCGCAATAATCACTGCTAGCACTAATTCGTAGAAACCGATTGGTGCTGTATTTTCCAGACTCAATGCAAAGGCATCTTTCCAGAAAAGCGTGAACCCTAATGAAACAATCATGAAGAAAAAGATGTAAACAAGATAGTTTCGAATCGAGCCTGTCATCGTATTGACAGCTAATTTATTGGAACCGTATTCCAAGTATTTCAAGCTATTGTTGTACAGAGAGTTAAATGACCATTTCTCCGTAAACGGCTTGTAAACAAACTTCCATTTCGGCCATGTTTTATAAAGAATAATCCCTAGTAAAACAACACCGATTGTCATAAATAATTCCGGCTGGAATCCGTGCCACATACTGATATGAATATGATAATCAGCAGGCATTACATCGCCTAAGATAGCAGATGCGGCTGGCAGGATAATCGAGTCGGTTAAAATGTTCGGGAATAAACCGAAAATCACGACTAAGGCTGCCAAGATGATTGGAGAAATCAGCATGCCGACAGGCGCCTCATGCGGTTTTTTCTCCAGTTTTTCCGGCTGCAGTTTGCCGGTAAATGTTTTAAAGACAATAATCATGCTATATGTAAACGTAAAGACGCTCGCAATCCAAGCTACAACCGGGAAAATGATGCCCCATGTCTCTAAATTGAAAATATCAAGTGTCAGTACGGACAGCATGCCTGTAAAGAACATTTCTTTACTCAGGAATCCGTTGAATGGCGGTAATCCGGCCATTGAAAAAGTTCCGATTAAAGCAATCGTAAAGGTAACCGGCATAAGCGACATAAGCCCTCCAAGCTTACGAATATCGCGTGTACCTGTTTCATGGTCGACAATGCCGACTACCATGAAAAGACTGCCTTTAAAGGTTGCATGGTTAATCAGATGGAAAACTGCAGCAACTGTTGTGGCAATATAAATATTGTCATCAAGCTGCGGATAATGCAGAGCAGCTGCTCCTAAACCTAATAACGACATAATCAATCCCAATTGACTGACTGTAGAAAAGGCTAAAATTCCTTTTAAATCTGTTTGTCTGACTGCTGAGAATGATCCCCATACTAAAGTCAGTAATCCAATTCCCGAAACTAGCCATAACCAGATACCCTCAGTCGCGAATAGCGGACTTAAACGAGCAACCAAATAAAGGCCGGCTTTAACCATTGTAGCTGAGTGCAGGTAAGCACTGACTGGTGTCGGTGCTTCCATCGCATCAGGAAGCCAAATATGGAACGGGAACTGTGCGGATTTTGTGAATGCGCCTAATAAAACCAAGATGGCAGCGGCAATAAATAAATCGTGGTTGATAAGCGTACCAGCCTGAGCAATCAATTCTCTTATGCTGAATGTCCCGCCCATTACATAAAGCAGAACGATACCTCCAAGCATACTCAAACCGCCAAAAACAGTAATCAGCATGGATTTTTGCGCACCATAGCGAGAACGTTCGCGGTGATACCAGTAACCAATCAATAAGAAAGAAGATAAACTTGTGAATTCCCAGAAGGTGTAAAGAACAATCAAGTTGTCGGATAAGACAACACCAAGCATTGCGCCCATAAAGAGCAATAAGTACACATAGAAATTATGTAGTTTTTCTTTTTCCTTTGATAAGTAAAAGATGGAGTACAGCACGACTAAAGATCCGATTCCGGTAATCAATAATGCGAATAATAATGACAGGCCGTCTATAACTACGTCAAAATTGATACCCATAGATGGAATCCATTGTACTGTTTCGCTGATTGTTGTACCGTTGCTGACATTCTTCACTTTGCTGATGAAGTAAATGAATAGAACAAGCGGCAACCAAAGAACAAACCAACCAGTATGTACACGTTTCGCATACTTGTACATGAACGGTATGATTATGGCCAACAGGAAGGGCGACAAAATGGCCCAATGTAATAAAGACATACAATCCCCCTCATTTTTTATTGTTAGGCTTTAATAAAAAGCTTTGCTTGAATTCCTTGAGCTTTACTGAAGAAGTAGAAACTTAATAAGTATCATGAAATTCGGCTGCTAGAAACGAAAACAATTCATTGCTAGTATTCCCCGTGAATAACATTCAATGAATTTGTCTTATAAGCGGCTCAAAGCATTTTAATAAAAGGAATATAATGTCAAGCAAAAAAAACCTAATTTTATTATAACGTACAAAGAATAGTGGTGCATAAATGTTTTTCAAGATTGAGCCTGCTTGCAGAAATCTAATAAATAAGAAGAAATATGTGAGTTTTAGGTGAAAAAAAGTTGTAATCAAGATGATTTTTGAATAGGTTTTGTCGCTTGTATTGGGGTTTGAACAAAATAAAAGCGGGATATTGAGATTTTTCGGTAAGTTATAAGAAATTAAATGAATGTTCAGGTAATTTTGCGGACAATAGCTGTTGCTGCAAAAAGCGGAGCCGTCAACCATACTCTTCAATGATGTGCCTGTCCGCTCCAAATAAGGCGCATAAACTAGCAATGGTTTGATAGCCGAACCTGGCTGACGATAGCTTTGAAAACCGCGGTGAAAAGTATATTTTTTATACTTTTGCCCCAATCAAAGAGACAAGCTCATGCGTATGATGTTGTATAACCGCTATCGCTCCCTCGATATCACGATAGGGCAAGCCTTGTTGCAAGACTGTTTGTGCTTTCGTCTGCAGCTTTGTATCCAAGGCAGTATGTATGATGACACCGGATTCCAAAACTTCTGTTACTTTCTCGTTTAAATCGGCTTCTGCATTTTGTCGGATTGCATCATCATGACTCGTCAAACTTTCTGTCAGTTTTTCGTTATGAGCAATCAGCTGATGAAGTTCTTGTTCAACGTAGGTAACATAGTCCGGATACAAATCGACTTTTTTGCCGAGGTTTAGTATGATTTTTTCGTTTTTAATAGCTGCAGTTCCTTAGAGAAACCGCTTATGAATAAAATAAAAATTGAAAGTGCGCATAAGCAAAATTAATAACCAAAAAATGTTCGCATAAAATGTATTCCTGCTCCAGTATTAATGTAATAGCCAAACTTCATCTCTATCTATTATTTCGGTATGATTTTATTTAGATGAAAGAAAATATGAAAATAACGTAAATTATCTGATATAATTTTGACAATGAAGCTAAATTTCACATACTTGTGTGAGAAAGGAGGATCCGTATGGAAAAGGATCATCAATATATTTTTATTGATTTTGAATTTACAATGCCCGAAGGAAAAGTGAAGAATGGCAAATTTTTTCCTGAAATCATCGAAGTGGGATCTATTGTTGTCGTGAATGAGCAGATAATCGATGAGTATTCTGAATTCATCCGTCCTGAAAAGTTTCCGATTCTATCCAAAAGATGCAAGGACTTTTTAGGGATCGACCAATCAAGTGTGGATAACGGCGTATCGTTTAAGCAATTGGTGGACAAACTGTCATCATATCGAACACATTTGCCTACATCTGTTATTACGTGGGGAAATATGGATATGAAGGTGCTGAAGCAAAATTGCCAGGCGAATAATCTAGAATTTCCTTTTAAAGCTGAATTAATTGACTTTGCAATGGAATATAAGCGTTTCTTCGGTGACCAAAATCAGACAGGCCTGTGGAAAGCGGTAAAGGAATATGGAAAAGACGGCGTTGGAAAGCATCACCGCGCATTTGACGATGCGATGACAACGTACAATATTTATAAGCTTGTCGCAAAAGATAAGAAATATATGGAAAAACATGAGCCGACTACTATTGGGGATTTGATTGATTTGTCGAAAGTATTTAATAGACTAGCATAAAAGCCAAATTATTAAAAAATAATTTGGCTTTTATAATTACTGCTGGAAATAATCAGCTTCCAATTCATTGATAGCTTTAAGACTTTTCTGATGCCACTCGCTGTTTTCCTTCGATAATTGTTCCTTTAGTTCGTTCACGGAGCTTTGCAGCGATTCAATATAATCCGGAACTTCCTCCTTGAAAGGTTTAACCAATTTTTTAGGCACGTTCATCTGTTCGCGGAAAGCCAGTGCCCTTCTTGTATGAAAAAGCATGACATCGGCTTCCTTCGGGTGATGAAGATCTCCTTGAGTCGGATGCTTCAAAACAGCCAGCACCTTCACCAAATAGGTTTGTTCACCCTCATTTGTAATTTCTCCAATATATTTGCCGGTTTTATAATGTGCTGTCACAATATCTTTCACTTTTAATTCCATGAAACGAATCTCCTTCCTTTTCTGTTCTTAATAGAATGATATTTCAGATTAAACTGTTTGCCAAATGGTCTGCCCTTATTGTACATTTTGAAAAGGGAGGGATGTAAAATTATGAGAAAAATATCATTAATTAGCATGTTTGCTCTTCTGCTATTTTTAGCAGCGTGCGGAAATGACGATACGGCAACAGAAGAAGCGGATAACAATCTGTCAACGAATAGACCGAAAGAAGTAACGCTGGAAAACGAAGCAGCGGATGACAAGTATGGCGAGTTACCTCAATTCACAGATGTGCAAGAGGGCGAAAGAGTGGTTGTGATGGAAACGACGAAAGGAAACATACATATTAAGCTTTTTCCTGAGTATGCGCCGAAAGCTGTTGAGAATTTTGTCACGCATGCCCAAGACGGTTATTATGATGGCTTAACATTTCATCGGGTATTTAATGATTTTATGATTCAGGGCGGCGACCCGAAAGGCAATGGATCGGGGGGAGAGAGTATTTGGGGAACCCCGTTTGAGGATGAAATTTCAGATCAGCTTTATCATTTCCGCGGGGCATTATCAATGGCGAATGCCGGAGCTGATACAAACGGCAGTCAATTTTTCATCGTTCAGCTGGCAACTGTGCCGGAGAATATAAAAGGGTCTTTGTCTGAGTATGCTGAAACGGCTGCGGAGGCGTATTTGGAAGTTGGCGGTACACCTTGGCTGGATGGCGCTCACACTGTTTTTGGACAAGTTATTCAAGGGATGGATATCGTTGATGAAATTGCTACAGTAAAGGCGGATGCAAATGGCATGCCGGAAGAAGAGATTATTATAAAAACAATCCATGTTATGAATTAATAAATAGAAAAAAATGGTATAATTGTTGATAGGTTACAATGAAGGGGAGGACCTATCTCAATGATGTTTTTAAACAGTATTTTAGGGATGTTTCTATATTTTCCGGAAGATAAATCAGAATATTTTCCTGCTGCGATTTCATTTTTGGTTTTCCTTTTGGCCGCCGTTTTTACGATGCGATTCATTATTAAGCTTTCCAAGAAACAGGAAGAGAAAGCAAAGCAGCTGGAAAAGGAGCTTTTAAGGAAAAAAGAGAAGTTTTAAATCAAGAAGGTATGTAATTATCCGCTGCTGGATAGAATGATAGCCACCCTAGCATAATGGAGGAAGATTATGAAAAAGTGGCTATCACTCTGTCTGCTTGTATTTTTGGCAGGATGCACAGAAGAAAATCCGACAAAGGTTACGGTTGATATGTATAATGCAGACGGTGATTCAATCGGTACGATTAAGCTGTCGGAGCAGACAGACGGAGTCGAATTGGATTTTGATTTGGATGGTTTATCATCAGGTAATCATGCGATTCACTTTCACAATATCGGTCTTTGCGAGGCACCGGATTTTGTGTCTGCCGGCGATCATTTTAATCCGGAACAAATGGAGCATGGACTGTTAAATGACAAAGGAGCCCATTTAGGGGACTTGCCGAATATGACTGTCGATGAATCAGGTACATATACGGGAATGATGAAATCGGGTGCGACTTTAAAAGACGGCAAAAACTCTTTAGTTACAAGGGACGGTACTTCGATTGTCATTCATGCTGGCGCGGATGATGGCATGAGTCAGCCGGCCGGTGATTCAGGAGAAAGAGTCGCGTGCGGAGTCATCAGCAAGGATAAAGAGGTTGTGAAATAACCAGCAGAAAGGCCGCTCTAAATGGTGAGCGGCCTCTCATGTTTAGTTTGTTAAAGCTAATTTCAGACGCTTTAGACCTTCCAAAACAGTTGCGTGTGTACAGCCGACATTCAGACGAATAAAGCCCTTACCGCCTTTTCCATAGCTAAACCCTGGTGAAACAGCGATTTTACCTTTTTGAATCAGCCTTTGTTTCAGTTCCTGATCGGAAAGACCAAGTGCTGTGCAATCCAACCAGACCAAATAGGAAGCTTCCGGAACGACCACCTTTATGTGCGGCAGTTCCTCTTGAATAAAATGATGAACCGTTTCGACATTTTTTTGAATGTATTGCACGGCTTCATCAAGCCAATAATTGCAATGGTCGTATGAAGCGGTGATAACTTCAAGTGCAAATAAGTTTAAGCCGTGAAAGGCCAGTTGATGCTGCTTTTGATTCAGCTTTTGCTGTAGCTTCTTATTTTCACAGATCATTAAGGAAGCCTGGATGCCTGCTACATTAAAGGTTTTGCTTGGCGCCATCAATGTAACGGTCACGTTGGAAATTTCTTCGCTGATTGATGCGATTGGAACATGTGTGAATCCGGGCAAACACAAATCCGCATGAATTTCATCCGAAATGATGATGACATTGTATTTCACGCACAGCTCTCCGATTTTTTGCAAATCTTCCTTCGACCAAACCATACCGCCGGGATTATGCGGACTGCAAAGCAGGAACAGCTTGACATTATCACTCAATTGGCTCTCTAAGTCTTCAAAATCAATCTTCAAAGTATTCTCTTCATACTTCAAAGGATTTTCCACAAGTACGCGATTATTACTTTTCACACTATCAAAAAAAGGCGTGTAAACCGGTGTTTGGATCAGTACTTTATCTCCGGGCTCGGATAAAGCCAGTATAGCCGTCGTAAAGCCGGAAACGACTCCTGCGCTGAATGTAATCCATTCCTTTTGAATTTCCCATTGATGCTTATTTTTCATCCAGTTAATCGAACTTTTGTAGACAGCTTCTGTCGGAGCCGTATAGCCGTAAACAGGATGCGCTGCCCGTTTTGTTAAAGCATTAACAATTTCAGCCGGTGAAGCGAAATCCATGTCGGCAACCCACATCGGCAATAAATCTTTTTCTCCGAAGCGCTGCTCTGTAAAATCCCACTTTAAAGAAGCGGTATTACGTCTGTTTATTTCTTGATCAAAATTAATGTTGCTCATTATTCCACCTTCTCCAATATGTATTGAATCTATCATACAATATTTTTTCGGAATTTTAAGGTTAATTGATTGAATTATTGAAAATCTTTTGAAAAAATTATAATTAGTTAATTCATGCTTATGTTGAGAAAAATGGATGATAAGAAAGCAAAAAAATAATGCCATTTAGCGCGTTAATATAATAAATTAATGTTATCGTGAAAAAAGCGTTTTTCATTGTTTTTGAATCTTGGTATAATGGGTGAATAATGCTTGTTTATCTAATGATAGGGGGATGTTTATGCATCTTAATACAATAGAAATGGAAATTCTTAAGCTAATCGAAAATAATGGTCGTATCGATATGAATGACCTTTCCAAAATGGCGGATATGCCTTTGGAAGAACTGGAAGCGACATTGAAAAAATTAGAGGATATGAAAGTTATTGTCCGATATATGACGATTATCAACTGGGCGAAGGTAGATGACTATCAAGGCGTTACAGCGATGATTGACGTAAAAGTTACGCCAAAAAGAGGTGTAGGCTTTGACGAGGTTGCCAAAAGAATATACCGCTTCAAAGAAGTTCAATCTGTTTATTTAATGTCAGGTGTTTATGATTTATCCGTGACGGTAGAAGCGAAATCGATGAATGAAGTGGCAAGCTTCGTATCAGAAAAGCTATCGACATTGGACTCCGTTCTGTCAACAACAACTCACTTTATACTGAAAAAGTATAAGCATGACGGCATCATTTTTGAGCAGGGCGAGGAAGATAAAAGAATTGTGGTGTCACCATGATTAAAGCAAGTTATTTATCGAAGGCTGTACAAGAAATCCAGCCGTCGGGCATCAGAAAGTTTTTTGATTTGGCAGCAACGATGGAAGGTGTTATTTCTTTAGGTGTAGGCGAACCTGATTTTGTTACATCTTGGTCTGCAAGGGAAGCGGCTATCTCTTCTCTTGAACAAGGGTATACATCTTACACAGCAAATGCAGGTCTTTTAGAGCTGCGCGAAGAAATTTCGAAATATATGAACAAATCTTTCGGCATCAATTATGATCCTAATAATGAAATCATTGTTACGGTAGGTGCGAGTCAGGCGCTTGATATCGCTTTACGTGCTTTAGTTGATCCCGGAGACGAAGTTATCGTTGTTGAACCGAACTTCGTGGCGTATTCTCCGCTTGTTACACTTGCTGGAGGAGTGCCTGTTCCGATCTCAACGAAGAAGGAAAATGATTTTAAGTTGAAAGCGGAAGAGCTGGAGGCGGCTATTACACCGAAAACGAAAGCTGTCTTGCTGTGCTCTCCTAACAACCCGACAGGCACGCAACTGACACGTTCAGATTTGGAGGAGCTGGCAACGGTTGTGAAGAAACATGATCTTGTTGTTCTATCTGATGAAATTTATGCAGAACTTGCTTACGATGATGAGTTCGCCAGCTTTGCTTCAATTCCGGACATGCATGAGCGTACTGTCGTGCTGAACGGTTTTTCAAAGGCTTTTGCGATGACAGGATGGCGTCTTGGCTTTGTTTGTGCTCCGAAGGAATTGGCGGAAGCGATGTTGAAAATTCATCAATACGCAATCATGTGTGCGAGTTCAATGGCGCAATATGCTGCGATTGATGCCTTAAAGAATGGCATGGACGATGTCGAGGATATGCGTCGCAGCTATCGTGCGAGACGAAACTATATTGTTAAATCATTCAATGATTTAGGATTGGAATGTCATACGCCAGGCGGAGCTTTCTATGCTTTTCCATCAATCAAAAGCACAGGGCTTTCATCTGAAGAGTTTGCAGAAAGATTGCTGCTTGAAGAGAAGGTTGCTGTTGTGCCGGGCAATGTTTTTGGAGAAAGCGGAGAGGGTCACGTAAGGGCTTCCTATGCTTCTTCAATTGAGCAATTGCAAGAAGCAGTGAAACGAATCCGAAGTTTCCTTGACCGATTAGAGGGTAAATAATCGTTAAGGACTTAACAATTCACCCCGAAAAAAGACGAGGCTTATCTCTTACGAGGATTGCTGCATCGCATTAGGCGATGGCAGCATCTTCTCGAGATAGCCTCGTTTGAAAAAGGGGGGAATACTTTGAAAACATTGCTTCAATTGAAATGTTTGGGGGAGCATCACAATCTGGCAATATGTTTTCTTTACTAATCGAATGGATTAGTATAAGCCTTCTTTATTTATTATTGCCTTTATTCGAATTTTTATACTTCCGAATTATTTTTTTCAAAAGAAGGGACATATGCGATGCGAAATCAGGAAATCTCGAAAAGAAAACTATTAGGTATTTCAGGTATGGGCTGGATGTTTGATGCAATGGATGTCGGCATTCTATCTTTCGTTCTTGCAGCACTGGCATTGGATTGGGGCCTTTCATCAAGTCAGGTAGGGTTAATTGGAAGCGTTAACTCAATTGGAATGATGGTCGGGGCCTTTTTATTTGGTATCATGGCGGATCGTGTTGGACGTAAAAATGTATTTATTATTACGCTTTTGCTATTTTCTGTTGGCAGCGGTCTTTCTGCCTTTACGACAACGCTGACTGCCTTTTTGGTGCTTCGCTTCTTAATCGGTATGGGATTAGGCGGTGAGCTGCCGGTTGCGTCAACTTTAGTTTCCGAGAGTGTTGATGCAAAGGAAAGAGGAAAAACGGTTGTATTGCTTGAAAGCTTCTGGGCGGCTGGCTGGATAATTGCTGCATTAATTTCTTACTTTGTTATACCTGACTATGGATGGCAAGCAGCTATGCTGTTATGTGCTATACCGGCTTTTTATGCTTTATATTTACGATTGAAACTGCCGGATTCACCGCAGTTTACGAAAGTGAAAAAGGCTAAACGGCATTCTATTGTTCAACAAATCACAATGGTGTGGGCACCGAAGTACCGCAAGCAGACTGTGATGCTGTGGATACTATGGTTTTGTGTTGTGTTTTCCTATTACGGAATGTTTTTATGGCTGCCGAGTGTTATGGTCATGAAGGGCTTTGATATGATTCAAAGCTTTAAATATGTGATGATCATGACATTGGCGCAGCTACCGGGTTATTTTTCTGTAGCATGGCTCATTGAGCGTGCTGGAAGAAAGATTGTACTGGTCGTTTATCTAATCGGTACAGCCGGAAGTGCCTACTTCTTCGGAGCGGCCGACTCTGTAATGGCTCTAGTGATTTTTGGCGCATTGCTTTCCTTTTTCAATCTTGGAGCATGGGGAGCGCTGTATGCTTATACGCCTGAGCAATACCCAGGTTTTATAAGAGGAACGGGTGCGGGAATGGCAGCGAGCATCGGACGTTTGGGCGGGATTTTTGGACCGATGTTGGTCGGTGCTCTTGTCGCAAGCAATTATGAGACAGAAAGTATCTTTTTGATTTTCTGCATAACCATTCTGATTGGCGCTTTGGCAGTCGGATTATTAGGAACAGAAACAAAACAAACAGAATTGGAATAAAAAAAGGAGAGGCTGCTTGAAGTAGCCTCTCTTTCGTATAAAGTGAACTTTTGATCCGTAGTATTGATTAAATGGGTTTATGTGTTTTTTCGTCCAAAAATTCATTTGCAGGTACATCAAGGGCTGTAGAAATCTTTAAAATTGTATCTAAATTTGGCGTAGCTGCCCCGTTTTCATAATTCTCAATAATCTTAGTGCCGCAGCGCACCTTTAGCGCAAGTTGTTCTACGGTCATACCTTTACTTTCTCGAAAATTACGAATATTCAATCCGATTTTAGACAAATTGATTCGCCTCCTAAAAATGCCATTATTACTTATATTATATCAGCATTAAAAAGCGATGTAACGGTGAATGGTGAACATTCCGTGTAAATGAGTAGAAAGAAGTGAATTAGGAAACATCTAATACTAATCAGAGATTAGTCAACAAACTATTCTTTGATGTAAATCAATTAATATGATATAGTATATTATTGTGTAAAAAGACGATTCAAATAAGTATATATATAGGAGTGTTTTTATGTCAGGAAAATTTGAAGTAGGTTCAGTTGTAACAGGTACAGTTAAAGGAATCCAGCCTTATGGTGCATTCGTAGCACTTGACGAAAATACACAAGGTTTAGTTCACATCTCAGAAGTAACTCACGGTTTTGTTAAAGATGTAAATGAGCATCTTAAAGTAGGTCAAGAAGTTACTGTTAAAGTATTATCCGTTGATGAAGCTGCTGGCAAAATCAGCTTATCAATCCGTGCTACTCAAGAAGCTCCTGCACAAGAGCAACGCGCGAAAAAAGCTCCTGCTCAAAAGCGCCAAGCTGCTGCAGTTGCTGCTACAACAGCTCCAGAAGAAGGATTCAACACTTTAAAAGACAAACTTCAAGAGTGGATCGCGCAATCTGATCGCCAAGATTTAATCAAAAAATAATTTTTTGGAAAACCGTCAAGTAATGGCGGTTTTTTTCTTTAAGGAAATAATAAACTATAATAAGTATAGGCAGTTTTCGTTTTATTAATTCTTTATGGAGAAGAGGGGTAAAATGAATTCGATGGAAATTATGAATCAGACCAATCAATACGGTGCCCATAATTATTATCCGCTTCCGATTGTGCTAGAAAAAGGGAAAGGCGTTTGGGTAGAGGATTTGCAGGGGAAAAGGTACTTGGATATGCTGAGTGCCTATTCAGCCTTAAATCAAGGACACCGGCATCCGAAAATCATTGAGGCGCTTAAAAAACAGGCCGATCGCATCACAATCACTTCCAGAGCCTTTCATCATGACCTGCTCGGACTTTGGTGTAAACAAATATGCGACCTGACGAAGAAAGACATGGCACTGCCGATGAATACGGGAGCAGAAGCTGTAGAGACCGCCATCAAAGCGGCAAGACGCTGGGCATATGAAGTAAAAGGAATACCAGATAATCAAGCAGAAATTATCGTGTGCACAGGTAATTTTCATGGTCGTACAATGGCGGCTGTATCACTCTCTTCCGAACTGGAATATAAGCGGGGGTTCGGACCTTTGCTTCCGGGCATTCGATTAATTCCGTACGGAGATATAGAGGCACTTGAAATGGCCATCAATGAAAATACAGCCGCTTTTCTGATTGAGCCGATTCAAGGTGAAGCCGGCATTATAATTCCGCCTGATGGCTATTTAAGGCAAGCTGCGGCTATTTGCAAAAAAAATCATGTTTTATTCATGGCTGATGAGATTCAAACAGGATTAGGGAGAACTGGTCAAGTGTTTGCCTGTGACTGGGAAGAAGTCGAGCCGGATGTATACATATTGGGCAAGGCATTAGGAGGCGGTGTTTTCCCGGTATCGTGCGTTACCGCGAATAAAGACATAATGGGGGTATTTAATCCCGGTTCTCATGGCTCCACTTTTGGAGGGAATCCGCTCGCATGTGCTGTTTCTCAGGCATCGCTTCAAGTCATAGTCGAAGAAAACCTTGCTGAAAAATCGAGAGTTTTAGGGGAATACTTCATGGCTGGCTTAAAAAAACTGAATAATGAAGCAATTGTTGGAATAAGAGGAAGAGGACTGTTTATCGGTATAGAATTAAAAGAAAAGGCTCGTCCGTTTTGCGAAAGGTTGATGGAGAAAGGGATTTTATGCAAGGAAACACATGAGCATGTGATCCGTCTTGCTCCGCCTTTAATTATTAAAAAAGAGGAATTGGACTGGGCTTTAGAGAAAATAAAAGAAGTGTTGAGTTAGCATGTTGTATGAAAAAGGGGTTGTCCTTTTTCGGGCGGACAACCCCATATGTGAGAAATATAGCAATTAGCGGCTTGGTCTGGCTTCCGGACTGGTCACGGATGCTTCATTCGGCTTGAATAATAATCCTAAATTAATCAATCCTGCGATTCCGACTAAAGCATATATAGTTCTTGATAAAAAGCTGCCTTGGCCGCCAAAAATGGCTGCTACCAAATCATATTGAAAGAATCCGATAAGTCCCCAGTTTATAGCGCCGATGATCGTCAAAACAAGGGCTGTACGTTGTATCCAGCTCATTTTAGTTCCTCCTTTTAAGATGGCTCTTTTATAGCTTTAGTAAAAAAAGAAATACTATGCAGACGGTTCTTTTTTCAAACGATGTTTTTTAGAGAAAGGAGTTTATACATGAATAACTTTAGTTATTGTAATCCGACAAAATTGATTTTCGGGAAAAATACAGTGGAAGCTATTTCGCAGGAAGTTCCGCAATATGGTAAGAAAGTGTTAGTTGTTTATGGTGGGGGAAGCATTAAAAGAAACGGCTTGTACGATGCAGTGATTCAGCAGCTTCAAAATATTGGAGCGGAGATTTTCGAATTAGCGGGTGTTGAGCCGAATCCACGAATTACTACAGCTCGCAAAGGTGTTAACATATGTAAGGAGAATGGCATTGAGTTTCTGATGGCTGTAGGTGGAGGCAGTGTTATTGATTGCACGAAGCTTATCGCAGCAGGGGCTAAATATGAAGGAGATCCGTGGGACCTTGTTGTGAAGAAGGCGAAGGTGGAGGATGCTCTGCCGTTTGGAACTGTCTTGACGTTAGCAGCAACAGGCTCTGAGATGAATTCCGGCTCGGTTATTACCAATTGGGAAACGAAAGAAAAGTTTGGCTGGGGCAGTCCGCTGACTTTCCCGAAATTTTCGATATTGGATCCGCAAAATACGTATACAGTGCCTCTTGATCACACGGTATACGGAATTGTTGATATGATGTCCCATGTATTTGAACAATATTTTCATAAAACCAGCAATACTCCGCTTCAGGATCGCATGTGCGAATCTGTGCTGCAAACCGTCATTGAAGCAGCACCAAATCTAATTCAAGATTTACATAATTATGAGCTTCGCGAAACAATACTATATTCAGGCACGATTGCGTTGAACGGATATTTATCCGTTGGGGCTGCAGGAGACTGGGCATCTCACGGAATCGAACATGCTGTTTCTGCCGTTCACGATATTCCGCATGCCGGCGGATTGGCGATTCTGTTCCCGAATTGGATGAAATATACGATGCATGAGCAAATTAACCGATTTGTGCAGCTAGCCGTCAGAGTATGGAATGTTAGCCCGAGCGGGAAGACTGATGAGGAAGTAGCGCTTGAAGGAATTGAATGTGTACGGAAATTTTGGAGCAGCTTAGGAGCACCAAGCACTTTAGCGGATTATCAGATTGATGAGACAACGATTCCTGTTATTGCTGATAAAGCGATGTTAAGAGGATCTTTCGGTAATTTCAAGAAATTGAACAGAGAAGATGTAGTCGCGATTTTGCAAGCATCTTTATAAGCGCTTTTTTATGAAATCAAGGGTTCTTTAGGGTTTAGGTAAAAATTGGAATTAAGATAGTGAAACGTTTTCTTGAATATATTCCCTCTATTCGCTAAAGTGGGAAATGAAGAATTAAAAATGGAGGAAAACAGATGACTCATATTCGTTTTGATTACTCTACAGCTTTACCTTTTTTTGGAGAACATGAACTTACATACTTACAAGATGCAGTAAAAGTTGCTCATCATTCCTTGCATGAAGGAACTGGAGCAGGCAATGATTTTTTAGGATGGATCAATTTGCCGACTGCTTATGATCGCGAAGAGTTTGCTCGCATTCAAAAAGCAGCAGAGAAAATTAAAAATGACTCTGATATTTTGCTTGTTGTTGGAATCGGCGGTTCTTATTTAGGAGCACGCGCTGCAATCGAAATGCTGCAGCACAGCTTTTATAATGCGATTACAAAAGAACAAAGAAAGCTTCCGCAAATCGTATTTGTCGGAAATAATATCAGCAGCACATATATGCATGATTTGATGGATCTGCTTCAAGAGAAGGATTTTTCAATCAATGTTATTTCTAAATCAGGCACAACAACAGAACCGGCCATTGCCTTCCGTTTATTCCGCAAACTGCTGGAAAACAAATACGGTAAAGAAGAAGCACGTAAACGCATTTATGCGACAACTGATAAAGCACGTGGTGCATTAAAGTCTACTGCAGATGAACAAGGCTATGAAACATTTGTCATTCCGGATGATGTCGGAGGTCGTTTCTCTGTTCTGACAGCTGTTGGTTTATTGCCGATTGCGGTAGCAGGCATTGATATCGAAGCCATTATGCAAGGGGCGCAGGCAGCGCAAAATGACTTCAGTAACTCCGAACTTTCCAAAAACCCTGCTTATCAATATGCAGCCGTTCGAAACGTTTTATACAATAAAGGCAAAACAATCGAAATGCTAATCAACTATGAGCCAGGTCTGCAGTACTTCAACGAGTGGTGGAAACAATTATTCGGTGAAAGTGAAGGTAAAGACCAAAAAGGAATTTATCCTTCATCTGCTAACTTCTCTACTGACCTTCATTCATTAGGTCAATATGTTCAAGAAGGACGTCGCGATTTATTCGAAACAATTATTAAAGTAAAGAATGCGCGTCATGAAATCGTTATTGAGGCGGAAGAAAACGACAGCGACGGTCTAAATTATTTAGCCGGTGAAACAGTTGATTTCGTCAACAATAAAGCTTTCCAAGGCACGCTTTTAGCGCATACTGACGGAGGAGTTCCAAATCTGGTTGTTGAGATTCCGGCAATGGATGCTTATACATTCGGATATCTGGTATACTTCTTTGAAAAAGCTTGTGCAATGAGCGGTTATCTGCTTGGGGTTAACCCATTTGATCAGCCTGGAGTAGAAGCGTACAAAGTAAATATGTTCGCTCTACTTGGCAAACCAGGCTTCGAAGAGAAAAAAGCAGAACTGGAAAATCGTTTGAAATAATGAAAAAAGGGCTTTCTCAAAATTTTTTGAGAAAGCCCTTTTTGTGCTTTATTCATGAAGAAGAACTGAAACCATTTTTTCTCCGGCAAATAAGTTGGTTTGGATAATGTGGTCGGCGCCTGCCCGCTTTGCATTGGCCAGTTGGGTTTCCGTCAATATTTCAATGCAGGCACTGATAGCGGGGTTCAGGCCTTTGCTGGCAATTAACGTTAAAATGGAGAACATGTCAGCCTGGAATTCATTTTTGTTCACATCGGCTGTAATGACAATTTTTTTTGCTGATTGAATGTTTGCTTTCGTCAAAGTTAGGTCTTCATGTGCTTTTCCTTTTATGAAATGAAAGTTCAATGGGGTATCGGGATGCTTGTCTAATGTATGGTCGACCAGGACAATCGGCGTGCGGTCATTAACTTCGTGCAGGGAGGCAATGATATTGCGAGATTTTTCATTCCAACCAACAATAATAATATGATTTTCTTCTTTCACACCCTTCATGCCTTTCAATAGCATTTCCTCCGTTCTGACTGCCTCAGCGGCAAGTGTCGCAAAATAAGATGTTACAAACCCGGCTCCAATCAGAATGAGTGTCATGCCGATCAGCTTCCCTGCTATCGTCGCCGGAACATAATCCCCGTATCCGACAGTAGAAGTTGTAACAATCGCCCACCAGATACCAATGAGAAGGGAGGGGAATGTTTCAGGCTCAATAAGAGCAATCAACCACCCAAAAAAACTTATTAAGAGCAGGACAATTACAATCAGTTTAACTATTCGCGGCAATCGGACCAGTAATTTGATGAATTTTTGCATAGCAACCCCCGCTTTTCTTTTCAAAGTTAGTATGTTCACACGTAAAAAAATCACTCATAATATAGTTAAGCAGACAAATATAGCGAGAGAATAAGGGGGGATAGCCATGAAGAAAGACAAGCAAATAGCGTTTACGAAAGAATTTGTACAGAAGCAATTGGAAAACGATGCGAGCGGCCATGATTGGTGGCATATTGTCCGTGTGGCTAAAACAGCTAAAACAATTGCTGAGCAGGAACAGGCGGATTTATTTATATGCGAGATGAGTGCTCTGCTCCATGATATCGCTGATGAGAAACTAAATCCTTCAGAAGAGGAAGGATTTAAGAAAGTCAAAGACTGGTTGAATACCATTGAAGTGGATGATAAATCAGTTTCAGAAATCATTCGTATCATCTCTACGATGTCATATAAAGGCGGCGGACAGCCCGCTATGCAAACGTTAGAGGGGAAAATTGTCCAAGATGCGGACCGTTTGGATGCCATCGGAGCAATTGGGATTGCGCGAACGTTTGCCTATGCCGGTTCGAAAGGGGACATGATGTATGACCCTGCAATTGTTCCTAGAGAGCAAATGACAAAGGAAGAATACCGAACTGGGAAATCAACAGCTGTTAATCACTTTTATGAGAAGTTATTGAAGCTAAAAGAGCTGATGAATACCGATTATGCCAAACTAATGGCAGAGGATCGCCATCGATTTATGGAAGTATATTTACAAATGTTCTTTAAGGAATGGGAAGGTAAATAAATTATTCCAGTGCCAAGTCGGAATTAGCGATTAATAATCTTGTCTATAGTTATATAGCCCGTACAGTCTGTCCTTTTTCTCATATAATACGGTAAAGATATGACTGGGGAGGAGAACAGGTTGCGTGAGAACTTAGACAAGAAGAAATATTTGTTGGAGCAAGAAAGGATTCATGTTGACGAAATGAACGCTGTGAAGAAAGTAGCTCATGCGCTCTACTCGTCGCAAATACCTGCACACGCCAAACAAGTGGTGATTGTCTGCATCGGAACAGACCGAGTAACGGGAGACAGCTTAGGGCCGTTGGTGGGATCGTATTTAACTTCATTGGAACGCTTCAATGCGAATGTATATGGCACATTGGAGCATCCTATACACGCCGTCAATTTAAATGAGGTATTGAAAATGTTGGAAAGGAAGCACCGGCAGGCTGATATTTTGGCGATTGATGCTTGTTTAGGAAAAGAAGAGCAGGTCGGAAATATTATCATCAAGAATGGACCTGTTTTTCCGGGGGCAGCTCTTCAAAAGGATTTGCCGGCAGTCGGGAATGTTCACATAAAAGGTGTTGTCAATATAGGTGGGCAAATGGAGTTTCTGACACTGCAAAGCACCAGACTATATGAGGTTATGAAGATGTCGGAAGTGATTGCTAAGGGTATTGTACGTTACTTCAAATAAAAAACCGCTTGAATTCAAGCGGTTTTACGTTCATTACTTACTGTTTCTGCACTTCGGCAGCTATCATAGCAGCATAGGCTTTTGCCCCTGTTTGCGTCAAGTGAATACCATCATTGGCGAAATACTCATTATGACCGCTGCTGTATGTATACCAATCAATTAAATGTACAGAAGATTGATTCTTTGCTGTTTCTGCTAATCTGCCATTTACAATGCTTTCCCAATTTCTTGGCACCCTTGAATTAATCAAGAAAGTTTGACGTTCTGAACCGATTGCCTCAATTGTGTCGGAAAGTTGTCGTGGAGTAAATGAGCCATTCGAACCAAGAGCGATGATTACGATATCGCCAAGCGTATTATTTTGACTCATACTCTTGATTAAGGCTGTACTTTCATGCATCTGTCTTCCTATAGAAGCGTCCACAGTCGCATTAGGGAAATATGTTTTTATAAATGGCTCAACATTAACCATCACTGAGTCTCCGATAATACTAATGTTATAATCTGTTGCCGCCTTTTCAGGTTCAGTTGCTTCTTCGCTTGCAGCCTCACTATCAGCTGATTCTTCAACTTTTTCATCATTGCCGGAAGGAGACGTTTCATCGTTTTCAGATTCCTCCTCCTCAACGGTTACTTCTTTAGTCGAAGATGGATCATGTTCAACTGCACTGGAAATTTCCGTTTGAGAGACACCGATTGATTGGCTGCCTAAACCAACAAAGGAAACCGTCATAAATAAAATGACGCAGCCAACTGTGAACCATTGCCAGTTTGTTGTTTGCTTGATCGTCCATTCGCGGTTTCTTAATTTTGCATAGAAAGAGCCGATAGCTCCTTTGCGGATCGGGTCTTCAATATACTTATAAGAAAGTGCAGCCAAAGCTAACGTAAGAGCGAATTGGACAGCTATAGTCAGAATGCTTGTTTCAGTCGTGCTGATTTGCGGACCGACAAGCAAAATAACCGGATAGTGCCATAAATAAATGCCATAGGAACGTTCTCCTATCCAAGTAAGCGGCTTGAACGTCATTAGCGAGCTTAGTTTGCTTGCTGGATGGATGAGCACAGCAAGAAGCAATGCGGTTAAAAGCGATGCTAAAAGCATACCGCCGCGGTAAAGAAAACTGTCATATTGGTTGACTAATACAATCATGACAAGAATGGCAGCCAAACTAAAAGCTCCACTGGCATCCAGTGAGCGCCTTAAGGATGCTGGAATGGTCGTTGATAATTTGTGACTCGGCCAAATAAAGGCTAGTGCCGAGCCTATTAATAATGAAAATGCACGTGTATCTGTTCCATAGTACACTCTGCTCGGGTCGGCTGTCGGACTGTAGAAGAGCGCCATTAGCAAGGCAGACAAGAGCGCAAGCAGCAATGTCAGTTTGATTATTTGCTTTTTATTCATGTTGCTAAGGAATGCCCCAGCAATCAATAAAGGCCAAATGATATAAAACTGTTCTTCAATAGCTAAGGACCAGAAATGGGTTAATAAAGAAGGTGTTGACATGGCTTCAAAATAAGATAAGTCCTGGAATATATACCACCAGTTGCTGTAATAAAACAGAGCAGGTATAAAATCTTCTCGCAATCGCTCTAAAAAAGGCTGTGCAAAAAGGGTTGCCCATGCAGTAACCGCAAATAAGACTGCAAACATAGCTGGAAGCAGCCGCTTAGCTCTCCTGATCCAGAAGTTTTTTAAGTCAATTCTATTAGTTCTTTCATACTCTATTACTAGAAGATTCGTAATTAAATAGCCGGATAGAACAAAGAAGATGGTCACTCCGAGAAGTCCGCCTGATGCCCAAGAGAAATTGAGATGATAGGCGATTACAGCCAGAACAGCTATTCCACGCAATCCGTCTAAACTTCTTATGTATCGAGTAGGTTTCATTTTATTCATTTTTCAAGGTCCTTTATACATATAGTCTACATGAGGAAGAATGCAAACAGGCTGAATGAATTCTTTCTCGCTATGATGTTATTTTGTATTCTTATAATTGCTTTATTATTCGTTGTTAATATCCTTCTTTAATCTAGTATGATTCTCTTACCAAGAATCATTAAATCTCTTTCCATTTCGTCCAAAACAGCAACCTTCGGCAAATGTCCCCATTTTTCAAATCCGTAATGTTCGAAAAGCTTAATGCTTGCATGATTGTGGCCGAAAATAAAACCGAGAAGGTTCGTGATATTTAAATGCGGGCAGTGCTCTATTGCGCGCTGCAGCATGTATTTACCAAGTCCTTTATTTCTGAACTGTTCATGTATATAAATGCTTACTTCGGCAGTGCCGTTATAGGCAGGTCTTCCGTAAAAGGACTGGAAACTTAGCCACGCACAAATTTCCCCCTCGTCTAAAACAACCCATAAAGGACGGAAATTCGGGGAATGTTCATTAAACCAATTCACACGGCTCTCTACTGTAATCTCTTCCAGGTCAGCAGTTACCATACGGGATGAAACGGTAGAATTATATATTTTAATAATATCGGATAAATCTTCAATGACAGCATCTCTGATTTCGAAGGTGTTTTGCATTCGTTCACGTCCTTAAATGTACAGTGAGTTTTCTCTTAAGGGTAACGAATTTTCGCCCGTTTATCAATAAATAAATACAGGTTTCGTATAAAAATAAGCGCCTGCCTTTTTTGAAAAAAGCTGGCGCTTATTGTAAAAACAAAAGTTAACCGGTTGGATCGGGAGGTGTTGTCGCATCTTTTCGGATTTTAAAAAAGCGGACTATGCTAAGAACGATTGTTTTGGTAACAGCATAGGTTGGAACAGCGAGAACCATTCCGACAATACCTGCGATATTCCCGGCAGCTAATAACAGTATAATAACGGTAGCAGGGTGGATATCAAGTGTTTTTCCAAGAATGAGCGGAGATAAGAAATTACCTTCAGTTTGCTGGGCAATGGTCGCAACGACAACGACAAGCAAGGCTTGCCATGGCGAGTCAAATAGGGCGATAATAAATGCCGGAGCAGCGCCAAGGATTGGCCCCACGTATGGAATGATATTGGTAACAGCAACAATCAGTGCCAATAATAGAGCATACGGAAGATCAATGATCCAATAGCCGATCAGCGAAAGCAGGCCCACAATGCTGGCAACAGTGACCTGTCCGCTAATATAATTAGATAGTGTCTCACCGACATCCTCGATAATCTCTAACCCTTCATTGCGGTATTGCATAGGGAGGAATTTAGAAATGGCAACCGGGAATTTATGTCCGTCCTTGAACATGTAAAACAACAAAATCGGAACCGTCACAATGGTAATCACGGCATTGGTCAGGAAGCTGAATATGCCAACAATACCGTTTGTCAGTTTATTAGGTAAACCGTTAAGAAATTCGACGAGCTTATCTTGTACGTCATTAAGAGAAAAATAATCGTTCGTTATTAAAAGTTTCAGTTCATTTGAGCGAGAGATATCAGTAATGAATTTTTCTACTTGTTTTGCATAAAACGGAATATCAGCAATCAATGATGTAATCTGTTTTGAAATAATCGGAATGATACTCCCTATAGCTAAACTGATTAATGAGATAATCGCAACAAAAAAGACGACGATTGACAGAATTCGTGACAGCTTAAGTTTTCTTTGCATAAACTTGACGACCGGATTGAATATGAAAAATAGAAATCCGGAAATTAGCAGTGGAGCAAATATGGTTGAGAAAAAGACTCCAATCGGCTGAAACAGAAAGGACACTTTGGTAGCTATGTATATAATCGTTAAGATAATCAGCAATTGTATTGTCCAATACTTGAATTTATCATTCACTAAGTAATACTCCTCTCTAAACACTCTCTTATTTATTATAGACATATTTTCTAAAATTCAGTTATTGTTTTCCTGGAATGACAGAAAAATAAGCTTTACTTAACTTTTCCATTAAAGTGTTGATATAAAGATAACGTAAATCAGCCGTTGATTTCAATAGAAAGCAGGATAATTAATGGTGAAAGATTGGTTCTGATATCGGAAGCGGCAGACAGTATGATAATCAATTCATATATTTGCCACTTGATGTAGTATGTATTATAATAATTGTCAGATTGTTATTTTACTTCTGTAATTTGTGAAATATTTTGCAAAGTAGTTTCACTATTGTATAGATTTATATGTTAAAAACAGCATAATGACTTTGGGTTCTATGTTTTCAGAGTATCGCTAGTGGGGTATAGAATATTGTAAAGTGTAATCGGAAGCTTTGTACAATAGAGGATTTCCGATTCATATTCGGTTAGGTATTAATATTTTTTTAAGATGAAAAATATATGTTTATTTATTTGAATCTTCCTAAAAATATTTATAAGAATT